>CAMDAT010000056.1 GCA_945888825.1 Bifidobacterium breve
CGAGGAGGGCTTCTCAAGGTTGCTCGTAGTCAGGAAACTGCCCACGAGTACCACCACTGCCACTGCAGTCCCTGCGATCAACACTGCACGCCCCTTCAGTCGGAGGCCTAGTCGAACCGGGTTCTCGAGCATGCGAAACATGATTGCTGCGCAGGGCAACGTCACTGCAAGGCGCAGCCCAATGAGTGGCCATTGCGACAGTCCTGTTCGGGCCGGCGTCAACCATAAGAAGATTGGCCAGTGCAACAGATACACCCCGTAGCTGATACGTCCGAGCCATAGCAGAGGAGGTACTGACAGCGCCCGACTGAAGATGCTCTTCTGCAGACCCGCAGAGATGATCACTGAGGTACAGACAGCCGTCAGAAGAAACCCCCATGGATACAACCAGTCGCTTCGCAGGCGAGCTACGTGCCACAGCCATACCGTGATACACGCTGCTACAACGCCAAACAGCACCAAGACTCGTTGCAGTACAACGGAGTACACCTGCGTCCGGCGAAGTGTGAAACAAGCTAGGAGTGCGCCCATCAGAATTTCTGCCGCACGGGTCTCAGTACCGAAATAGGACCGGTCAATTGCTCCCTGCGCAAGCAATCCATTCGCTATGGCCGACATGACAATGAGCACTGCTAGCACTATGGCGAGGAGTCGTAGACGCTTGCGTTGGGTACCTCTCCCCTTCAACAGCAGTACTCCCATGACAATGAGGGGGAGGATCAGATAGAACTGCTGCTCTACAGCCAGACTCCAAAAGTGCTCGAGTGGGCTAGGCGCAGCAAACTGCGCACCGTAGGACCGGTCAGCCCGGATGAAATGCCAGTTCAACAATGACAGCAGCGAGTACGGCACATCAGATCGCAGATCACGAAGCTGCTCCGTGTCCCATACGCCTGCTGCCCCCATGGCAATGACGAGGGCGATCGTGACCCAAGCTGCCGGCAGAAGTCGACGACCGCGACGTGACCAGAACCGCCGGAAATCAAGCTTTTCCGCCGAGACCCATTCCCGAAGCAATAAAGAGGTGATCAGAAAACCCGACAGGGTAAAGAATGCCGAGACTCCAAGGAATCCTCCTGGAAGCCAGGTGAATCTTGCGTGGTAGAACAGCACTGCAAGAACCGCTAGCGCACGCATGCCATCTAGCGCTGCAACTTGACCGAGGGGCGCTGCGGGAATTCCTTGCAGGCGGATGCCGCTCAGCTGAGTTGAAGTGTTCTCAGCACGTATTGGAGAGGACCCACTAGGGGCAGCTACGTCGGCCGTACCCATGATCTACTCAATAGTAGGTGGACCGCTAGGTTGAATCTTGGACATCAGGTACCTACCGGGGGCAGTCCGACGCAGCCCGTCCGAGACTCGTGGTGCTCGAAGTGCGAGGCCCCACCAAGTAACCCTGAGTTCCGTCTCGACCATGGTTCGAACCACAGCCATCTTTGAAGCCCCCGCAACACGATCCACAAACACAATCGGAAGCTCAGTAATCACCAAGTCGGCAGCAGAAAGCCGATACGCGGTCTCAATCTGAAACAAGTAGCCATTCGCTGTTGTTCCATCGATATCAATTCGCTCAAGTGCAGTTGCCCGGTAGGCACGAAATGCAGTTGTCGCATCAGCCATTTCCAGTCTGAGCATGGCCCTGGCATAGGAATTGCCCCACTGCGAGAGCTGCCGCCGAAGCCATTTCCAGTTCGGAACCGAGCCGCCCGGCACGTAGCGCGAACCTATAGCCACATCGGCTCCGTTATCCACAGCTGTGATCAGCCCTGGCAGCACACTCGGATCATGAGAAAAATCAGCATCCATCTGGATAATCACCTCATAGTGAGCATCCAACGCATGGCGGAATCCGTGGCGGTAGGCAGCGCCCAAACCTGCCTTGCCGGGACGGTGAAGCACCTCGATGCCTCCCAACTCGGCTGCCGCCGCATCTGCAATACGGCCCGTTCCATCTGGGCTGTTGTCATCGCAGACAATCACATGCAGGTCGGGGCAAAGATCCCGAATTCTCTCGAGCAGGGGCCGGATGTTCTCGGCTTCCTGATATGTGGGGATCACAAGGGTTCTTTGCACGTAGAGACTGTACCGTCAGGCGATGCTTTGCCTTGCTTTGCTTTGGTCGGCTTCGCCCGATTTCCTAGCTAGCGACAGCGTTGATACAGCGAAAACATGTTGGCTTCGGTAACCATGCAGTAGTGATCCTTGACCACCTGATTGGGTGCAGGGGAGCCTGAACCCGCACTCTGATTGGGCTCAGTCCAACCAGACCAAGCATCGGACAGAATAAGCCAGTCATTTCGGAGCAGCTCTGCCGCAAGACCGGAGTCTTTTGCGTCTGCTAGACCGGGATCCATCTCGATGTACCGAGTACCGGGCGGCAACTCCGGAAATAAGTAATAAAAGAACGCATCGCTGTAGTTCGCCCGCGAGAGATCTGTAGGCCCCACAATGAGCGACTCCCCCGGCTTAGAGCGTTCGCTGAGGCTGTCTGTGACTGCTTGTGCATCCTCAGCGCCTTCCGCACTACCAAAGTAAAAGACCCTGTCATTACGGCTGATCTCGTAGCCAAACTGATTCCGGCCAAAGGTCTGACCGACTAAATCCGCGTAGGTTCGCAGTGGATAGAACGGGATGACGGCCAGCAAAATCAAAGCAATTGGCAGGGTGGCCAACCATGCGCTTCTGCCAACCTCCCAGGTTGGCCTGGCCTGCTGAATGAGCACCGCAACTGCTGGAATGCATAAGGCAAACGAAATCCCGGTCACCCAAGACAAATGAGCCGTATCGGGACGTTGAACTGCTTGGGTGATCAGCGCAGCGCAGAACAGTGCCGCTGGCCACAGGGCGGTGGTCCGCTGCGAGGTGAGTTCCCGCTTACGTAGGCGCCATGCTCCGAAGAGCACCAACAGAATTGATGCCGGTACCAGAAAGAACCACAAAAAGATTTGATGCGAGAGAGCAGGCATCGGCAGCGGCCAGCCAGATAGCCGAAGGGCTCCGGCTCGCTGCAAGAACCCATCCACCTGATTCCAAGAGGGTGGCACCGGTAGCGACCGGCCCGCTCGAAGTTTGAATACGGGGTCAAGAAACATTCCCTCGAATGCTGCACCTACTCCAGAGATCAATATGTGGGGTAGGTACAAGGCCAGAGTTGCGACTCCCCCAAGAATCAAACGGATTCGTTGGGGCTTGCCGAGTCGGAACATCATGGCTACGGATCCAATGCCAACAGCTATGACCAAGTCCGGCCGAAACAGCAATGCTGCTCCGGCTAGAACTCCCGACAGCACAGCTAGAGAGTTCGCATGCTTGATATTCGGCCGACACGCTGCAGCACCAACTGCCAGAGCACACACAGCGCAGGCCAAGGCGCCATTCCAAGCCATTGCCGACAACCCAAGAGGGCCAATCAAAATGACGAGCGACACTAACGCCGCAGCAGTTGCGATACGCCTGCCAAATGGCTTGAGTAGTGCAAACATCCCGAAGGTAACCCCTGCGTGTTGCAGAAGGCCCACCGAGCGCTCGACTGTAATGGTGGTTCCAAAGATCTTGTAGATCCCGGCAAGGAGCCAGAGCGAACCTGGCCCATACAGATGCAGGAAGTCGCGGTGTGGGAACCGACCCTGAAGGATCTGCTCCGGGAACGCCAGCATAAATCCCTCCTCCATCGGAGGGCCTTGATAGCGAAGCAACCCCCACACTGGCAACAGGAGGGCACATGCGATGATTGCCACAGAGATGACATCTCGAGTTCGCTCAGAGAGCGCGGAAATCGAGGCTCTCATTGCGAGTCGGTAGGTCGGTTGATCCTGAAGAGCACCGTCCGACCATAGACCCACTGAGAGGTGATCCTTGGCCATTGGAATCTCTCGGGGTCTGCGATGTGTCAAGGTGAAGGGGTCAGATTTGTCGAGGAGGACAAAGATTCGCGTCCTAGTGATTATCCCTGCACTGAACGAGGCATCCACCCTGCCTTCCGTTTTAGATTCATTACACGCGGCCGTCCCCGAGTACGCGGTTGTTGTTGTTGATGATGGCTCCACCGACGGTACGGCCGATGTCGCCCGAGCCCATGGAAGTGCTGTTCTGGTATTGCCATTCAACCTAGGAATCGGCGGGGCCTTGCGCACGGGGTTTCGATATGCAGTGCAACAGGACTTTGATGCAGCAGTGCAGCTTGACGCTGACGGCCAGCACGACCCCACCATGATCCCCAAGCTCATCGCTGCCCTTGATGGCGCTGACTTTGTCGTGGGAAGTCGCTTTGCAACCAAAAATTCATATGAGGTAGGCCTGACCCGACGTAAGGCCATGCAGTTGCTCGAGTTCTCGATGCGAGTGTTGTCCGGTCGGACATTTACCGATACCAGTTCAGGGTTTCGGGCGTTCGGCCGACCAGTGCTCGAGTATTTCGCCAGGAGCTACCCATCGGAGTACATGGAGTCAGTTGAGGCGCTGCTCGCAGCCAACTACGCCGGGTTTCGGATTGCTGAAGTACCAGTACAGATGCACCAGCGCGCAGGTGGCACCCCGTCAGCCATGCGGTTCAAGCTGATCTATCACTACGTGCGCGTCATGTTCACGATGTTTACCCGGGCAAGCCGAAGGCGAGCACCTGCGCCCGAGAACCGCACAGTTGAGGCCACAGGCGCCGAGTTATCTGAAGGTGGGCAGAGCGCATGAATCTAGGTTTCAATTTCACACAGCTACCGGCAATTTTTGCAGCCGAGACCACCGAGCCTGTTGGCAACGGCGCTCTTACGACGCGAGCCCACGTATTTGTTATTGCAGTCACCTTGTTAAGTGTGTTCTTTATTGTCCGCTTAGTACGACGCCACAAGCTTCGGACCAAGTACTCACTCCTCTGGATTGCGGTTGCAGTAGCGCTAGCGACGATCGCAGTATTCCCTGGCTTACTCGAGGCTGTCTCGCGTGCTGCGGGTGTCTACTATCCACCAGCCACCTTCTTGATTCTCTCGGTGGGATTCCTCTTCTTGATCGTGGTGCACTTCTCTTGGGAATTTTCACGCTCCGAGGAGCGCATCAGAACCCTGGCCGAAGATCTGGCACTGCTGCGCGCTGCTCATGAGGAACTGACTGAGCAGATGCGAGCTCAGACTTCCGGCTCGAGTTCTGAAGATACCGATTCCGAGCCCTAAGCACTGAGTCCTGAGTCCTGCGTTCTCGGTTGTGCGCCAGGTTTAGCGAGTTGAACGCGCAACGACTATAAGTCCGTCGGCTGCATAGGGCCGGCCAAGCTTTCCGAGCAGGCGTTCCGTCCCAAGAACCAACCGTGCACCAAGTCCAAGAACCTTGACCCGACCCTTGAGGGCCGCAAACTCTTTCAGAACGGGCACATAGGTTGCCACCTGCTCAGTCTCCCATCCGTGGCGGCGCAGCAGATTGGTCAGGGTGTAGCAGGAGTACAAGGTGACGTGATCTGGATGATTGACCTCATAGCCAGCGAGCGCTGCGGCGCCGGCATTGAGCAGACCGCTGGCGTTTGGAGTCGTTACTACAAGCCGCCCTCCAGGCTTCACGAGTGAATGCAGACCTTCCAGAAAGGATCCGCTGTCATCAAGGTGCTCAATAATCTCACCCGCCACAATCAACTCTGAGGGTTCAAGGCCAAGCGCTGCTACTGCGACATCATCAGAACAGTCAACTGTGTAGGCCTCAAAGCCCATTTCTTTGGCCCGCTCAACCCCTGCTTCATCTAGGTCTAGCCCAATCAAGGAGGCTGCAGAGCGGTCGAGATGTGCATGCAACCAGCTGTCAAAGGTGGCGTGATATGACCAACAACCACTATCAACAAAGCCAACATGGGCTACCTGCTTGCCACGAACAAACTCCACAAGAAAGTCAGACCTGTTGACCACCTTGGCCGGCGGCAAGCGATGAACCATGTCTTGTTGAGTGATATCAGATGGTGTCATGTGGTGACCTCGGGTTGAGCAGTGGGAAGTGGTTGAACCTCAGGGGTTCTTGGCGGAAACAACTTGCTGGCAATGATCTCGATCGTTACCGCAGCGCAGACCACAATCGTGACTTCGGCACCGGCACGATAGCGGGTGATTCCAAAGGTCATCGCGGCAACCAAGGTCACGAGCGCTGGCTGCATCAGCAGTGGATACACCAATGTTCGCCTCCGGCGCAGTGCTACGAGTCCAAAGATCGCTAATGGAACAAGCACGAAGTACGCCCAGAGGGCCTCACGGACCAAAAAGAAGCTGCCGCCCGGTGCTCCCCCCGCTCGACCTTCGATAAAGCCATCGAGGCCCACGCTCTGGTCAACCCGAAACAGATGCCACACCCGACCTACCCTGGCAGCCATAACCTTTGGAAGTTCGCTGCTATGAGCGCCGATATAGCTACGCGCAATCTGGCGATATTCGCTATCTCTCAGGGAACGGTCAGTTGTCGTGGGTTCTTGGATCTGGGGGGCAAGCAGGCACTTCGTATCGTAAAAACCCAGATGCTCACCGCTAAAGGTCAGGTCGCAATTTCCTGCAGCCAGGGTCTGCCCGGCACCAGTGCTAATGAATACGGGGTCCTCAAACCGAGTCTGGTTGTAGAGCACCCAAGGGGCGAAGGCCAGAATTGGAATACACGAAGCTAAGACAAGCTGTAGCACTCGTTCCTTCCACGCAACCTCACGGCGGCCAAGGACAATCGGAACGGGAAGTAACAGGAACAACAGGATTGCTTCCGGACGAGTCATTGCGGCAACAGTCAGCGCAATGCTGATCACTGCTACGTCAACACGGTTTGGTCGACTCACATACCGATAACAACCAAGTAGTGCAACAGCCGTTGCCAGAATGAAGACCGTCTCCACCATGAGCATGCCGTCGTTGATCCACATGTTTGGATAGAGAGCGGCGATGGCTGCTGCGATCAGCCCGACCCGGACCCCTCCGAGTCTTCGACCTAGAAACGCAATGACTGCCACACTCACGGTTCCCAGCAGGCACATCACCAATCGCTGGCCTTGAGGGCTGTCTATTCCTAGCCATTCAAGAATGGTTAGGACAACCACAAACCCTGGAGGGTGATCAGCACCTTGGCTAACAATGCCCTCTTTGTAGAAGTCGAAGGGGTTCAAGAACCCGCGACCCTCGGCAACCAATTTTGCTTGGAAGTGATACCAGTAAGCATCCCCTGTCACGAGCTGCACCGAAGATTGCCGGATCAGAACAAACCCAACCCGCACGGCTAGGCCAACTACGAGGATAGGTGCAAGGAATGCCAGAAAACGCCTATCGGGCCTCGACCCCGGCGGCCTCGTTTCGGACTCTGCAGCAACTGCTGTGGTCACTCGGTCACTTTCGAATGATCCGATGAGCTGTTCGCTCGAAGCTCAAAGAGGAACTGGTATCCGAACAACTGTGGTCGTGCCGCTACGGCTGCTCGGTCAATCTGATTCACGAGTCGCGAGAATCCCTTGCCCTGCAACTCCTGGCCGTGACCGCCCCGCTCTGCAACTTCGAGCGGCAGGCCGGTTGCCTCTCTTCGCAGAATGGTAAATCCTGATGCCAGCGCTAGGCGCTCAAAGCTCTTCTTCGTGAAGAATCGCACATGGTCGGAATCCAATATCCCGCGTCGGTCGTAGTCGAAACGTCCGAGCGCCACACGCAGGCGCGGGTACCAGTGACCAAAGTTTGGAACGCTCACCAGAACTGATCCGCCGGGGGCTAAGACCTTGTGAATCTGCTGCAGTAGCTGATCTGGACGCCGAACGTGTTCCAAAACATCAGCTGCGAGCACGATTTCGAATGGGCCATCAAGGTCCGAAGGCAACCCCTGATCAAGATCGGCCTGAACGAAATGCTCAACCCGATCTGTCACCCCGTCATGAGCTTGTAAGTCGACCCCGGTCACATGGTGACCCATGGCCTGCAAGTCCTCTGCAAAGCGCCCGTCGGAACAACCCAAATCTAAGACTCTGGCTGCTGTCCGAGTGCCCAGCCACCCCTTGAGGATGTGATGAGAAGAATCATCGCCTTGTTTCTGTTCATAGGCGTTGCTCGAGAAGGCCAACTCGCCAGTGCCGAATCCCATCTTGTGGGCTCGGTAGCGAACAACCTCGGAGGTAATGTCCTTGGCATATTTGAGCCCGTTGACATGCGAGATCTCTTCGCCGTAATAGGTAGGGATTGGTATCTCGGCAATTCGCTGTCCGGACTCAATCAACTGAAGAATAATTTGTGTGTCAAAGTCGAAGCCATCACTGTTGCGTTCAAAAGGCAACTGGGCAAGCGCAGCAACCGAGTAAGCCCTATAGCCCGAGTGCCACTCCGTAAGTTCCACCCCTGCAACAGCATTCTCGACAGTAGTGAGGATCCGATTTCCGACGAACTTGTACATCGGCATGCCACCACGTCGAGCACCACCATCGAGCATCATCCTCGACCCGAAGACTGCTTCAGCCTCATCGTTGATCAGCGGTGCCACCATCTGCGGCAGAAGTTCCGGCGCGTATTGCCCGTCGCCGTGTAGCAACACGATGATGTCGAGACCCTGATCAATAGCAGTGCGATAGCCCCACTTCTGATTACCTCCGTAGCCAAGATTCGACTCATGGCGAGTGATCTGCAGGGGTAGATCCGGCTCGAGTTGCTGATACCCAACTGCTACAAGATGCGTCTGGTCTTGGCTGTGATCATCGCCGACAATGACCGAGGTGATCGAGTCCCGGAAATCCTCGGGTATGCGGTCAAGCACTGCGGCAAGAGTGGTGGCAGCGTTATACGCAACCACCAGGATGCCAATTTTCTTCGTTGTCACAGAGCCTCCGGGGTCAAGCGTTGCAGTTTATAACCCGTCTACGATCCACCACATGAACAGTTCTGGATCGGCGGCAATGAGCGAGGCTTCCCCCTCGGCTTCTGCGGCGTCTCCAGCCACGAAGATTCGCTTTCCTGCACTCGATGGCTGCCGCGCTGTAGCCGCTCTAGGTGTGCTGATTACCCATGTGAGTCTGCTCAGCGGATTCAGCAATCGCTCGACCACGCTCGGCCCGTACTTGGCTCGGATGGACGTAGGAGTTTCGGTCTTCTTTGTCCTGTCAGGATTCTTGCTGTATCGGCCCTTCGTGGCGGCAAGATTCGCTGCCGAGTCGCCCGGCGATCTTGGCGCCTACGCCAGGCGACGGATGCTGCGGATCATCCCCGCTTATTGGGTTGCCTTGACAGTTATTGGATTTGTTCTGAAAGCCCCAGGCTTTGTAGAGCCGCACAGCATTATCAGCCACTACCTGCTCCTACAGATCTACGACTCAACACAGCTAGTTGGCGGACCGATTCAGCAAGCTTGGTCGCTTGCCACCGAAGTCGCGTTTTATGTGTTCGTACCCTGCTGGGCCTGGGCTATGTCACGACGGAAGCGATCTGCGTCGCGGCAATTACGGGTCGAGGTCATCGCACTGGTTGCCATCTTTATTGCTTCAGCAGCGGCAAACCTTGGCCTGATCAAAATCGGAGTTGCCGAATCCACCTTCGCTCAACTCGGCACCTGGCTTCCCTTTCGCATCGGTGACTTCGTTCCTGGAATGCTGCTCGCTGTTGGCAGCGCATGGGTTTCGCATAACAAGACTCGCTTGCCGAGTTGGCTCCGCCGCAGTCCAGCGGCCCTCGTGTTCTGGGTTTTCGCCCTTGGCGTATTTTGGTTCGTTTCAACCCAACTCGGTCTTCCCATGTTCCCGATCTTTACTCCAGCTCAGGCCTACCTAGTGCGGGTTCTCTACTTGGTGTTCGCAACGCTGTTAGTGATCCCCGCAGTACTAGCTCGCTCGGACAAGGGCTTGGTGACTGCCACCGCAGCCAATCCTGTAGCTATCTGGTTGGGTCTTGTCTCCTACGGGATCTATATCTGGCACGAAGCTTGGCAGGATATCTACCTGCGCATCACTGATCAGCCTGGCCTCAACGCCAATTTCTTGGGGATGCTGTCGTTCACGCTGGCCCTCACCATGCTGTGCGCAACTTTGAGCTGGTATCTGGTTGAGAAACCGGCGATTCGTTGGGGAGCAAGGCACCGGGGCAGCCCCATGCCGCCGACCGTTGAGCACCCTCCGGCCGAGTCCGCTCCGAGCCTGCCCTAGCTAGACCACTTGCCCGAGCTACTGACTGACTCGCTCACAAACTGGAGTGGCAAGCGGCGCGATTGTCACCTCGACGCTTTCGTTTTGCTGAGCAACGGCTACTGACGGCCCAAGCCCAACCTGTTCTCGGAGCAATTCACGGCCTGTGCTTTGCTCGGTGATTAACACGGTTTGCGTCCTAGCTGTCATGACGAGTCTGAGCCCAACTTGTCGATCCGGCAACAGGACAAACTGCTTGCTCGGCGCAGATTGGGTGGTACCTGAGGGGCCTGTGCTTTGGACTAGAACCACTGCCCGATTGTTGCCGGCTGCCTGCAGCACCAAGCTGACCTTGTCGCTAGGCGATGCAGCTGTGAGCAGGGTGACCGGCTTGGTAAGCGGGGCGACTTTCTTGAGGAGAACCTGCAGACCCCCAGCGGCCTCTCCTGCTTCGAGCAAGTACCAAATAGACCCGCTGCTCCGATACAACGCGTCACAGTTGCCAAAGATCACCACCTGTCCTCTCGGCCCTGGAGCAGGCAGCGGAGCACCACTCGGGAGGCGGAGCACTGCAACTCCCCCTCCGAGCTTCTGCTGAAGGTCAAGCCACCTTGAACGCTGCGCCTCTCGGGCACTCGGAGCAATCTCCAACCCATATTGCAAAGCCAACGAGGCGTTCACCCAGACGGTCCAGACAGAACCCAGAACTAGGGCACAGACGACAACGCCAGGAATCAAGCGCCGCATGATCGATGACCGTTGTGGCTCAGATCCTGCCTGTGGCTGTTGGAGGAGGGCCGCAATGGCCTGTAACCCAATCACCCCAGCTAGAGCCAGAAACGGAAAGAGGTCGGTCAGGTAGCGCTGCGAGATATACCCGAATGCCAAGAAGAGAGACCCGCCCGCTGCAGCGCCGAAGACAGGAATCCGCAAGCTCAGCAGCTGAGCATCTGCGTGGAATCGCTTGGGAACAACCAGTGCAATCACGCCAAGAATGGCTGCAAGAAACAACAACGGCTCGCTAGCAGGGAGACTCGACGACCAGTCTCGTTCCGCAAACAGAGCCTCTCCGATCAACGATGGTTTTTGTTGTGGGAAGCCGATGAATGGGAACTCAGAACCAACCGTCAGGCCATCTGGTCGGAGAGTCTGTAGCAAAACAGACGGCGCATATTTCAGTCCGAATAACGAATTCCCGTTTGCCTCAAGTGCTGCAGAACGCGCCGGGTCAGTGTCTACAAGCACCTGTTTGTCGAGCGGGACACCAAACCAAGAATTAAACCTGGACTGATTGACTCCGGCGTATAGCACTATCGCCAACGTCACTCCGACAAGAATCAGGATGAGCGAAAGAAGCGGCCGAGTTGTTGAGTGTTGCGGGTCCCACCCGGAAATTCGTTGCGTGAACGGGGGGCGGTTCTGAACGGAATCATCAACCTGCGACTGCTCTGGGCGGCCCGCAACAGCAGCAACGAACAAGCAAACCGCTGTCAGACCCAGAGCAGCTATCGGACCCAGTCCAATTGAGGATCTGGTGTTGATAGCAAGTCCAGCTAAAAACAGCGAAGCCACGAGCGGCGGCTGCCGAGCAGAGGCCTTTGCTGGCCCCACTGGGGCGAGCCAATAGATCAACGTCGTGAAAGATCCCAGGCACAGCGCTACACCCCAGATCAGCGCCTCGTGATACACCCAAGATGCGGAACTCAAAAAAAGTAGTGAGCTGCCGGCAATCCCAAACGAAACAAGCGCTGTACAAGCCGTCTCTGCGCGACCTAACTGAATCTCTCCTCGCATGAGCGAGCGGATCCTCCAAGCCGCAGCGATCAAGAACCCCAGCGCAGTACCAAACCCAAGAAGCATCGATAAGCCAGTTAGTCGACCGAAGAATCTGTCGGTAACAGCCAGCAACGGCATGCGCACGAGAGCAGGAACTACGCCCTGGTAGATATACGTCTGATCTCCAATCCGAAAGCCCTCAAACCCGGGAACCTTTGGGTCAACATTCATGTGGCCATCAAGCAAAGCTTGAGCTTGGCCATCGTAGAAATTCCCGAGAAGGTCCTCATCAAGGAAGGTCTGTCGCGCGCTTTGCATGATCCCAAGAAAAATCGCCACTGCCAGCAGAGCCCCAAGTCCTGCGGCTAGCAGGAAAGTTCTGCGCGTATGGCTGCGGCTAGTTGCACCTGCAACCTTGCTCATTGTCTGGCTTCTTGCTCAGCGGTTTCGGAGGCCAGATCCCCCTGAGATTCTTGGGTGCTTCCGCCGGGGTTCCTCTTGAAGAACGAGTGAAGGGTGAGCGCTGCGAGCAGTGCCACGCACGGGAGGATCGGAATCTTGAATCGCTCATGACCAAAAAACAGCACCGGCAAGAGCGCACCGAACATGCAGATACCTACCAGAACTAAGCCGAAGCTCGTCTGTCGCAGGAGCGCAGACGACTTGTTCACAGACGACTTGTTCGCAGTCGACTTGTT
>CAMDAT010000057.1 GCA_945888825.1 Bifidobacterium breve
GTTGGCGCAGAAGCAGGAGCGACTCGCTCTCGAAGACAAGCAGAACGATGGCAGGCGCAAGAATCTTGAGCGCGAGCTTGAGTGGGTTCGCATGGCACCAAAGGCTCGGCAAGCAAAGTCAAAGGCACGCCTTCAGGCCTATGAAGAGCTTCGTGCCGAGGCCGAGGCTGCTCGTAGCAAAGACGGGAGTATGGAGATCACGATTCCGCCCGGCCCGCGCCTAGGGGATCAAGTGGTAGAGGCTGAGTCGATCAGCAAGGGTTACGGGGATCGACTCCTCATCGAGGAACTCACGTTCACTCTGCCGCGATCAGGAATCGTAGGAGTGATCGGTCCAAACGGGGCTGGAAAAACCACGCTGTTCCGCATGATTGTTCAAGCCCTTGAGGGTGGCCACGTTGAGGACGTCCCCGATAGCGGAACGCTGACCGTTGGCTCAACCGTGGACCTGTCCTATGTGGATCAGTCTCGCGACTCTCTGACTGACGACAACACCCTGTACGAAGAGATCACAGACGGGCTGGATTTCATTAAGTTGGGCAACCGCGAGGTGAACTCACGGGTCTATTGCGCAAGTTTCATGTTCAAGGGTCCAGACCAGCAAAAGAAGGTCGGACAACTCTCCGGTGGAGAGCGCAACCGAGTTCACTTGGCCAAGTTGCTGCGAACTGCAGGCAACGTGCTCCTCCTCGATGAGCCTACAAACGACCTAGACATCGACACCCTTCGTGCGCTCGAAGATGGCTTAGCTGCATTCCCTGGCTGTGCTGTTGTGATCTCACACGATCGTTGGTTCTTGGATCGGATCGCTACACACATGCTGGCTTTCGAGGGCGACTCGCAGGTTCGTTGGTTTGAAGGGAACTTCACCGAATACGAGGCTCAGCGAAAGAAGGAACTCGGTGCTGATGCGGCTCAGCCACATCGCATTAAGTACAAGCCACTGACCCGCTAGAGCCCCGCTCTGTTATGCGCCTGACCCCCTATAGGGGGTCAGGCGCAAGACAGAAGCCTGGTGCGGTGGGAACGAATCGTGGAACAATTCACAGGACAAAAATTCAGGTCGGCCCACTCGTCTACCGATACATACGGGCATGAGTACGACTACCGCAGCCACCCCCAGCAAATGCTCCACTCACAGCCGCGCCGTGCAGCGCGACATCGAACCAGGAAGCATTGTTGAATGCATCCTGTGCGGGGAGCGCATCAAGTTTCAGGCCAAGATCCGGCCAAAGCAGGTCATCTGCAACGTGTACAAGGGCAAGAACTGGGATCGAGTAGAGCACTTTCACGCTCCTTGCTATGCCGAGGCTGGCGAGCCGCACGGCCCAGCAGACACCACCCCTGTGGTGAAGGCTCGAAGGGTTGCAGCGAAGAACAACCCCGAGATGCAGAAAGCCTAATCAGGCAATTCAGACATCTTCTGGGTGACTCATACCCCTCTCTGTCTGGGAGACTTCCTGTCTGGGAGACTTGCTGTATGGCAGTATCCAGCCCGAGAGCAGCCGCAGCGTCCACCACTCGAGCAGCTTGGGATTCGGGGGCACTGACCCTTGCCAAAGCCCACCCAGTGCCGGCAAGGCTGCTGAAGGCTCACGGGCCACCACGCCTGGGGGCAAAGCCAGCGGCCAGCAACCGATTCCAGAGTCTGGCCCAAGCAATTGCACATCAACAGCTCGCAGGAAAGGCAGCCGCCGCAATCTGGTCACGAGTCGCTCTAGCTGTTGGTTCCGAGTTCAGCCCCGCTGCTGTGCTCGAGTTAGGCCCGCAGGAGCTTCGAGCCTGCGGCCTCTCAACAGCCAAAGCTGCCGCGATTGTCGAACTTGCCCTCAGCACTGCTGAAGGCCAGATTCGATTCGACCGTATTGCCCGATTCGATGACCAAACGGTGATCGAGCGACTCACCTCGGTAAAAGGTATCGGTCCTTGGACTGCCCAGATGTTTCTGATGTTCGAATTACGGCGCATCGATGTTTGGCCAACTGGCGATTACGGGGTTCGATCTGGATTTGCTTCGGCGTTTGATCTGGATTGCATGCCGAGCCCGGTAGAGCTTGGGCAACTTGGCGAGGCTTTCGCCCCCTACCGCTCAATCTTGGCCTGGTGGTGCTGGCGAGAGACCGATACAAAACCGCGATGAGCAAGTGGGCCCAGGCCCGCAGCGAGCATCGACTTGGCCGTTAACAAGTTCAACGAGACAGCGGTGAGAGCGCAGCGAATACCAGCGCTGCTTGAGTCACAGCGTCACCATCTGCAGACTGCAGCACAAGCTCGGGTGAGGTGGGTGCCTCATAGGGATCATCTACCCCGGTCAGGCCCTTCAGTGTGCCTGCTCGCGCCTGGGCATAGAGCCCCTTTGGGTCACGTTGCTCACACTCGGCCAGAGAGGTCGCCACATACACCTCAAGGAACGCTAATCCTGCATCAGTGACTCGCCTGCGGACTGCGTCACGGGCGGCACGATACGGTGACACCAAGGGCACCAGCGCAACCATGCCCGCATCGGCAAATAGAGCTGCAACCTCGCCTACTCGACGAACGTTCTCATCCCTGTCGGCTGCGCTAAAGCCCAAATCCTCGTTGAGTCCTTGCCGAAGATTGTCCCCGTCGAGCAAGTAGGCGGCCCGACCCGCAGCCACGAGTTGGCGTTCGAGTTCAACTGCCACAGAGGACTTCCCCGATCCAGACAATCCAGTGAACCAGACCACGTGTCCTTCGCCGCCAGTGATGTTTGATCGGGCCGAGCGTTCAACGGCCCCCGGATGCCAAACCACGATTCGCTGAGGTTCCTCAGCGGGGCTCATGTCTCACCCAGAATCATCCCTGCGCCCACCGTTGCATTGGTGGCTTCATCAATAAGGATGAATGATCCGGTCTCGCGACTGCGCCGGTACTCGTCAAAGAACAGGGGCAAGGTGGTCCGAATAGAAACACGACCCATCTCGTTGAGTTGCAAGGTCTCTGCACTCTCATCTCTGTGCAACGAGTTGATATCTAACCGGTACTTCAGATTTTTGACAATCGCACGGGCAGTGCGGGTGGTGTGCTTGATCGAGAGTTTGGATCCCGCCGACAGGACAGTCTCGTCGGCTAGCCAACAGACCATGGCATCAATGTCTTGTGCCGAGGTGGGTTGATTTTGCGGGCGGCAAATCATGTCTCCACGAGAAATGTCAATCTCATCCTCGAGTAGGAGTGTCACCGACATAGGGGCGAACGCGCCGTCCACCTCTCCATCGAAGGTATCGATGCGCTTGATCTTGGTAGTGAAACCAGATGGCAGGACCATGACCTCGTCCCCAGGGCGAAAGACGCCAGACGCAACCCTGCCGGCATAGCCGCGGTAGTCGTGGAATTCTTCGGTCTGTGGTCGAAGCACACACTGAACGGGGAAGCGGGCGTCAATCAAATTCCGATCCGAGGCGATGTGCACAGTCTCGAGGTGGTGCAACAGCGAGGATCCCTCAAACCATGTCATGTGTTCGGATCGCGTGACCACGTTGTCTCCGTTCAAGGCTGACAACGGGATGAAGGTCAAGTCCGAAATATCTAGTTTTGCTGCAAACGATCCGAACTCTTCAACAATTTCGTTAAAGCGATCCTCGGAATAGTCAACGAGGTCCATCTTGTTGACAGCAATCACTAGGTGGGGAATTCGTAGCAGTGATGCAATAAAGGCGTGCCTGCGCGACTGCTCAAGGACCCCTTTGCGAGCGTCGATGAGCACGATTGCAAGGTCGGCGGTTGAGGCACCAGTCACCATATTGCGCGTGTACTGAACATGACCTGGCGTATCGGCAATGATGAACTTGCGCTTTGGAGTAGCGAAGTAGCGATACGCAACGTCAATGGTGATTCCTTGCTCGCGCTCCGCTCGCAGGCCATCAGTCAGAAGCGCCAGATTTGGCCCCTCTAACCCCATCCTCTCGCTGGCATCCGCCACAGAGGCCATCTGATCTTCGAATATTGATTTTGAATCAAAGAGTAAGCGGCCAATCAGTGTGGACTTGCCGTCGTCCACTGAGCCAGCAGTGGCAAACCGTAGTAGTTCACTCATTAGAAATACCCCTGACGCTTACGATCTTCCATGGCGGCTTCAGATGCACGGTCATCGGCGCGGGTGGCACCGCGTTCGGTCACCCGCGTGGCGGAGACCTCGTCAATGACTTGTTGCACCGTCCGTGCGTCTGACTCAACTGCACCGGTGCACGAGGCATCTCCAACGGTGCGGAATCGAACCGTGCGAGTCTCGGGCTTCTCACCCTCCATGACCGTTACAAACTCGGTCACCGCTAGCAGCATGCCGTCACGCTCGAACACCTCACGCTCATGGGCGTAATAGATATTTGGAACCTCGATCCCGTCCTCGGCGATGTATTGCCAGATATCGAGTTCGGTCCAATTGCTGAGCGGAAAGATCCGAATGTGTTCGCCGCGAAGGTGCCGGCCGTTGTACAGACTCCACAACTCTGGCCGCTGATTTTTTGGATCCCACTGACCGAACTCGTCCCGGAATGAATACACCCGCTCCTTGGAGCGTGCTTTCTCTTCGTCTCGACGTGCACCACCAAACGCGGCATCGAAGCCGTGCTCCTCGAGGGCATCGAGCAGCGTCATCGTTTGTAGTTGATTACGGCTTGCTCGCGGGCCTTTCTGTTCGACCTGCTTGCCGCTGTCGATTGAGTCCTGAACAGAAGCGACGACCAGCTTGATACCTAGCTCAGCTACCCGACGGTCTCGGTATTCGTAGACCTCTTCGAAGTTATGGCCTGTGTCTATATGCATCACCGGGAACGGAATCTTTGCAGGCCAAAAAGCCTTCTCTGCCAATCGCAACATCACGATGGAGTCTTTGCCGCCCGAGAACAACAACACCGGCCGCTCAAACTCTGCTGCGACCTCCCTGATGATGTGGATCGACTCTGATTCGAGCGTCTTGAGATGTGAGAGTTCGTAATTCACTACACAACCGTTCCAAAAAAGTGGGAGAAATGGGAGGCTCGTTCCACGTGCCTTGGCAAGCTCTGCAACGACCACCCCACAACACTGCATGTGAAATATAGCGATTGATTCGCCACAACCCACTCTCGACAGCTCATTCCACTCTGGTTCATTCAAATATGTAGGGGCGCTTGCCGTAGATTCTGGGTATGGCCAACCTTGATGATCACCTGCTCGCAGCCGAACTTGCTCAATCGGCTGGGGAACTTCTGCTGCTGGTACGTAGTGATCTTCAACAGCAACAGGCGACCCAATCCGAGATCAAAGATCAGGGCGATCAGCGAGCGCATGAGTTTCTCATGAAGCAGTTGAGCAGCAGAAGGCCAGCGGACTCGGTGCTCTCCGAGGAGTCATCCGAGGCGGACCGACTCGACCCCGCTCGACTGACCGCCGACCGCGTCTGGGTGATCGACCCGCTCGACGGAACCCGCGAATTTGGCGAGGGTCGCTCCGACTGGGCCGTGCATGTGGCACTTGTCGAAGGCGGAGTACCTACCGCCGGAGCCGTTTCATTGCCAGGCTTAGGAATTGTGTTCTCCACAGGTAACCCTCCGGAACTTCCTGCACCTGGAAGTCCGCTTCGAGTCATTGTGAGTCGGTCTCGGCCGCCGGCAGAGGCGCTGGAAATTGCCCAAGCCCTGAATGCGGATCTTGTCGAGATGGGTTCTGCCGGAGCTAAAGCCATGGCGATTTTGCGGGGTGAGGCCGATATTTACCCTCATTCAGGCGGCCAATTCGAGTGGGACTCGTGTGCGCCCGTCGCGGTTGCCACTGCAGCCGGGTTGTCCTGCACCCGCCTAGATGGGTCGCCCCTTATCTACAACTGCGCAGACCCATATCTTCCTGATCTGCTCATTTGTCGACCCGCGAATACAGAACAAGTGCTTGCCGTGGTGAACTAGGAGAATGGTAAGCCTTTCTCTTTCTGATCAACCCGAACGAACACCTACAACCGACAACGCCGTCTCCCCCGATCTAGTTGAGTTCTCGTTCTCGGACAACGGCCCATGGATCATTGATCGCACAGAACTCACTTGGACGGCTGGAATTGTTCTCCTCCGGGCCAATACTCGCCGTCTTGTGCCGCAACTAACGGCAAAGCGTCGCCTGCCGCCCCCGGGCCGTCTGGCAGTAGTTTCCGCACAACTTGGCGCTGCTGTCATTGGGTGGGCCGTGATCGACCGCCGCCGTGGAGGTTCGGACTCGCGTCTGGGCCTATCCAAGCGATTGCGCTCTGCAGCAGAGAAGCTCGGTCCCACCTACATCAAATTGGGTCAGGTCATCTCGAGCGGAGAAGGGTTGTTCCCGACAGAACTTGTCGAAGAGTTCAAAGCCTGCCGCGACCAGGTTCCATCGGAGCCCTTTGATGCGGTTCGTCAGGTAGTCGAGGCTGATTTCGGTCGCCCGCTCGAGACTGTGTTTTCTCGCTTTGAGCGAACTCCAATCGCTGCTGCATCAATTGCGCAGGTTCACTCAGCTCAACTCATTACTGGTGAGGAAGTTGTTGTGAAAGTGCAACGGCCCACCATTCGCAAGCAGGTGCAATCGGACCTGAAAGTCATGTCTTGGCTCGCGCCATTCTTGGTAGGACGGATCCCCATCGCTGCACTGGCCAACCCACCGGCTCTTGTTGAGTTGTTTGCCGAAACCATTACCGAGGAACTTGATTTTCGTCTTGAAGCAGAAAACATGCTGGACGTAGCTGCTTCTTTTGCTGAGCTCGGCCAGCGTGGCATGGTCATTGCGCGGCCACATCCCGAACTAGTAACCCGCCGGGTTCTGGTCATGGAGCGCCTTTCCGGGTTTGCCTTTGACGATCTGGAGTCAATGCAGGCCGCGGGTATCGATACTCATGAAGTGCTTCGCATCGGCATGACAGGCTTTACCGAAAGCTGCATGGTGAATGGCATCTTCCACGGGGATCTGCACGGCGGAAACCTGTTCGTGATGACCGACGGCAGAATCGCCCTGCTGGACTTTGGCATTACTGCTCGCTTGACTGATTTAGAACGCACAGCATTTCTGCGGCTCATGATGACGGGTGCCACGGGAGATATCAAGGGTCAACTCGCAGCCTTTCGAGATCTCGGTGCCCTTCCGGCAGATACGGATCTTGATGATGTCATTTCTGAATTGCGCCTTGACGAGCAACTCATTGACCCAACAACGCTGTCACAGGAACAACTTGTCAACGACTTGCAGCGAGTCATTAAGGCGTTACTCGGAATGGGTGCACGTCTACCCAAAATTTTGATGCTCTATGTCAAAAATTTGGTCTTTCTGGATGGCGCTATGGCGACCCTAGCCCCCGACCTTGATCTCATTGCAGAGATTGCAACCCTCTCGACCTACCTTGCTGTTACCCACGGCGAACGATTCGCAGCCGAGGTCGGTGGCAATGCCATGGACTTTCAGATCGACGCAGAGGCCATCCAGCGAAACACTGGTATCGACTTATCAGACGGCGCTGGCCTGACCTATAGCGACCTACGCGAACGAAGAGACATCATTCGCCAGCGCCTAGAGCGCCGCAACAACTAGTACTCAAGTTCCACATTCGCTGAGCAGCGAAACTGTTTCGATACCTGAGCAATTGCAGGGCTAAACGCCATGAATGGCGTGTGTCACAGTGATGAGTTCGGGGTTGAGGCCCCAGATCGGGCAGACTGGTATGTCCCCCTTCTAGCGCTGCGCGCACCCACGACCGGATTGTTCTATGACTTCACCTTCTGTTTCTGCTGATCCAACCACTGGCCGCGTGTCAGTAGAGGGCATTCGTAACGTTGCCATCATCGCCCACGTCGACCACGGCAAGACCACTTTGGTGGACGCCATGCTACGTCAGTCGGGGGCCTTCCGCGAAGGTGCTGCCGAGATTGACCGCATCATGGATAACACCGACCTTGAGCGAGAGAAGGGAATCACGATCCTTGCCAAGAACACTGCTGTGCGGTGGACTGGTGAAGGTCGCGAAGAGGTCAAGATCAACATCGTTGACACACCTGGCCACGCCGACTTCGGAGGCGAGGTAGAGCGTGCGCTCACCATGGTCGACGGAGTGGTGCTGCTCGTCGACGCATCCGAGGGGCCACTTCCCCAGACTCGGTTCGTGCTGCGCAAGGCGCTGGCTCTGAACCTGCCCGTGATTCTGGCGGTCAACAAAGTTGACCGCCCTGATGCACGAATCGACGAGGTGGTTTCGGAAGTTGAGGACCTGTTTATGGACCTTGATGCAGATATTGACCAGATCGACTTCCCAGTTATTTATTGCAACGGCCGAGCCGGTCGAGCCAGCATGACTCGCCCCCAAGACCCGGATGATCTTGAGGCTGACCTCACTCCCCTGTTTGAGCTACTCGTCACGCACTTGCCTGCACCCACCTATGAGCCCGATCACCCGCTTCAGGCTTGGGTCACCAACTTGGACTCGAGTCAGTTCGTTGGCCGCTTGGCCATGTGTCGTGTGCTGCACGGAACAATCCGAAAAGGCCAGCAGGTTTCTTGGTGCCGAACCGATGGCACCGTTGAACGAGCCAAGGTTGCAGTTCTGTATGTAACCGAGACCCATGAGCGCATTGAGGTGGACGAGGCCGGACCTGGCGAGATCATCGCAGTGGCAGGAATTGAAGACGTCACCATCGGTGAGACACTGAGCGACCCTGAGGATCCTCGCCCCATGCCTGTGATCACCGTGGACGAACCAAGCTTGTCGATGACCATTGGAGTCAACACGTCTCCGCTCAATGGCCGAGAAGGAGACAAGGTCACTGCTCGGCAGATTAAGGCTCGCCTCGATGTCGAGCTGGTCGGCAACGTGAGCCTGCGCGTGAACCCAACTGAGCGTCCAGATGCTTGGGAGGTTCATGCCCGTGGCGAATTGCAGCTTGCAGTGCTAGTCGAGACCATGCGGCGTGAGGGTTTCGAGATGAACGTCGGCAAGCCACAAGTGGTGACGCGTGAAATCGACGGCAAGATCCACGAGCCTGTTGAATCTGTCTCGGTGGATGTCCCCGAGGAGTATCTCGGAGCGGTGAGTCAGTTGCTAGCTACCCGCAAGGGGCAGCTTGTGGACATGGTGAATCACGGAACTGGCTGGGTGCGCATTGAGCAGCGAGTTCCCGCTCGCGGCCTGCTGGGGTTCCGAACCGAGTTCTTGACCGAGACTCGCGGCACTGGCATGTTGCATCAGATCTTTGATGGTTGGGCACCTTGGTTTGGCGAGATTCGCTCGCGGGATCGCGGTTCCATCGTGGCGGACCGTTCTGGCCCTGTCACGGCCTATGCCGTGGTTCAGGTTCAGGAGCGGGCCTCGCTCTTTGTTGGCCCCGGAGACGTGGTCTATGAGGGCATGGTGATTGGCGAGAACTCCCGTGCTGAAGACATGGACGTGAATATCTGTCGCGAGAAGAAACTCACGAACATGCGGACCTCATCTTCGGACAACACTGAGCGATTGACTCCCCCACGCAGGCAGTCTCTTGAGCAGGCGCTTGAGTTCTTGGCAGAGGACGAGTGCGTAGAGGTCACCCCACAGGCGGTGCGCCTGCGCAAGGTTGCCCTTGACGCTGGAACCCGCGCACGCCTTACCAAGGCCATCAAGAGCGCCAAGCTCGGTTGATTCCGAAAGTATTCCTCTAAACCCGACTTGTTTGGTCGGGTTTAGAGAGTTACCCTAGTTGGGTGAGTTCATCTAGCTCGTTCTTTTCATTTCCCAACCCCGTCAATGACGTAGCCGCCCGCACCGTCGCAACTGGAGTGGTGCTCATGGGTCTGGCAGTAGCAGGCCTCGGCTGGGGATGGGTACTGATTCCGCTGACCTATGGGTTTCTGGCTCGGGTGGCAAGTGGTCCCAGGTTCAGCCCGCTCGGCCTCATCGCCACAAAGGTGGTTGCACCGCGGCTCCCCCAGTTTGAGAAATTAGTCCCCGGTCCGCCCAAGCGGTTTGCCCAGGCAATCGGTGTGGCCTTTACCGTGACTGCCTCTGCACTCTGGCTGGCCGGTATGCCCGGGGCAGCTCGCGTGGTTCTTGGATTTCTGGTTCTTGCGGCGGCTCTTGAGGCTGCGCTCGGATTCTGCTTGGGGTGCAAGGTCTTTGCCTTGCTGATGCGAGCAGGAGTCATCCCTGAAGATGTCTGCGCCGAGTGCAACGACATCTCCCTGCGCATTCCGGGCCTGTCTTCAAGCTCCCGCTAGGCAGGCCTAGACTCTGCGCCTGTGCGCCTTGTCATTGCCCGCTGTTCAGTCGATTATGAGGGACGCCTCTCGGCTCACCTACCAGAGGCAATTCGCCTGATCATGGTCAAGGCCGATGGTTGTGTAGCCATCCATGCAGATGGTGGTGCGTATAAGCCACTCAACTGGATGAACGCACCCAACCGCCTGGTGGAGCATCCGGACTACTGGACAGTGACGAACCCCAAGGGCGAACAACTCACCATTCACCTGTACGAGATGTTTAGCGACCTGTCCCAGGAGCTAGGTAGTGACCCTGGGCTCACAAAAGATGGCGTTGAAGCGCACCTTCAAGAGCTGCTCGCCGCGGACCCGACAGCAATTGCTCAGGACCTGATGCTTATCCGGCGTGAGTTTCCGACCGATATCGGACCTGTTGACTTGCTATGCAGGGACGCTTCGGGTCAGGCCGTAGCCATTGAGGTCAAGCGGCGTGGCGATATTGATGGGGTGGAACAACTTGTTCGATACCTAGAACGTATGGAGCGCGATCCAAACCTGCGTGGGGTCAGGGGGGTCTTTGTGGCCCAATCCATAAAGCCACAAGCAAAAGTACTGGCAGAGTCCAGAGGCCTGACTTGGGTGGAAATCGACTACGAGGTGCTGCGCGGAAGCCGCAGAGAAGACCTCACTCTCTTCTGACAGTCCTGAGGGGTGCTTCACCATCCTGTGAATGTTGTGGGGTCTTGCCGCGAGTGCCCCTTCAATATGCGCGAACATTTACCGGTGACGAAGGCCCACAAGATCATCCTGCTCGTGGTTGCAACGCCGCTGATCCTGATTGCCTTTATCTCAGCCGTGTGGGCACTGGACCAGTGGCGTAGTAGCGACAACGTTGCGCGAAACGTCACGGTGGCGGGGGTCGAGGTGGGCGGTAACAGCCCAAGCGAACTGGATGCACAGTTGCAGGCTTTAGCAAAGGAACTTCCGAGCACCGAAGTGCAGATTCAGTCTGGTGCGACCACCATGACTACGACAGCCGGCGAGCTTGGCCTGAGCATGAACGTTGCCGCTACTGCACAAGACGTCAACGACATTGGCCGGGTCGACCCCCTACCCACTCGGCCAATCCGCTGGTTGAAGTCGCTCTTTGGCGGTCGCTCGGCCGAGGTCACCCTGAGCGTAGATAGCGAACAACTCACTCCCGCCCTGATAGCCCTCCAAGGCGACCGAAGGACGCTGCCAGTCGAACCAAACATTGCCGCAACGGAAGAGTCCGTCACGCTGGTTGCAGGTTCGCCGGGTACCGAGGTCACAATCAACGACGTGGTACGTGCCCTGCCGCAATCCCTGTCTGATCTCTCCAAGCCCATCACGATCACCGTTGAACCAACCGTCACCGACCCGCTAGTCACCGATGCGGCTGTGCAAACGCTGGTAGATCAGGCCAACGCCGTGACTGCAGGTCCAGTCACCCTGAATGCTGGTGGCACAAAGATCGAAGTTGAAGGCAAGGCCTTCCGCCCCGCCTTCGCTCTGACAATTACAGATTCCACCCCCAAGCTCACCATGAAGCCCGAAGCTGTCTCGCTCATTCTCGAGTCCAAGAACCCATCAAAGCCAAACCCAACGAACGTGCGCTTCGACATTATCGATGGAGTACCCACCCCTGTTGGCGGTGAGGATGCTCAAGTCTGTTGCGCTGCAGAAGCCCCGCAAAAGATTGTTGACGGCCTTCTGGCGGGTCAGACCACGATTGACTTACCCACTCGGGTAGAGACTGCTCAACAAGGCCGCGATTGGGCCGCCGGGCTTGGCGTAAAGGAGGTCATTGGGTCATTCACCACGAATCACAAGTGTTGCGAATCGAGAGTTACTAATATTCACAAAATTTCTGACATTGTTCGCGGCACGCTGATTCCTCCGGGCGCCACATTCTCTGTAAACGACACGGTCGGTCGGCGAACCACTGCAAAGGGGTTCGTCGAGGGTGGAGTTATTCAGGACGGTGAATTCGCAACCGATATCGGTGGTGGCGTGAGCCAGTTTGCAACCACCACATTCAATGCGGCGTTCTTTGGCGGACTCAACATTCCTGCTTACAAGGCCCACTCGAAGTACATCAGCAGGTATCCCTTTGGCCGTGAGGCCACATTGGCCTACCCCAGTGTCGACCTCAAGATACGAAATGAAACTCCGTATGGCGTGGTGGTTTGGCCCACGTATACCAACACCTCAGTCACGGTCAGCATGTGGTCTACACCCTTTGCCAAGGGTGAACAGACGTCACAGAATCCAACTTCTGGCTGTGGCAAGGTCACCACCGAGCGAACCCGAACCTTTGTGGATGGGCATACAGAGAAAGACAAATTCAACGCAAA
>CAMDAT010000058.1 GCA_945888825.1 Bifidobacterium breve
TCGAACTTCTGGCTTGGGCCCTTCTCATTGCCTCGGTCGTGGCTGTTGCTGGCTATTCACCATTCGCTCCGTTGACCCTGCTTGGGCAGATTCTCTTCTGGCCACTTAGCTTTTCCCTGCTGCCGCTCGTGCTGGTTGGCAGGGCAATGATCCTTGCTGTTGTGGGTCTGAGGATTGTCGGTGGCCTGTCTATTGAGCTTGCTCAACGCCGAACCCGACTCGTAGGTCAACTGCGTTTCGCAGTGACCCAGCAAGACTTGAGGTCCGTTCTACTCCTTCGAAAGCAGCTTGCCTCGGAGCGGCCTCGAAACAAGAGCCGCTTTGCCCGACTTCCCATTCGCTTTGGTGGTCGGTTTCCTGTGTTTACGCGTGATGTGCAGAGTTTTGGTCGTTGGCCTTGGGTCCGAATTCTGCGTGTGACTGTGCTCGGAGTTGGTGCTGCGTTATGTCTCTACGGGGCATGGTCTGGGACCACCCCGCTTGTTCTGCTGGCTGGGCTCTGTACTTATGTAGCTGGCCTAGATGTGATCGAGCCGCTCGCTCAAGAGGTGGATCACCCCATGATGCTGGCCTCGTACCCAGAGCCTGCTGGTGTGATTCTGCAGCGGCACCTCGTAGCTCCAGTGTTTGTGATGGTGCTGGTTGGGTTAGAGGGATTGCTGCTGGTCTGGTTGCTGCACCCTTCGGTCAACCTCCTTGCCATTGGGGCAATCACGGTGATCACCGCTGCAACTACTGCAGTGGCGGGCGCGTCGATCAGCGTGGTGTCCGAAGCGGTGGTCGACGCTGGAGATGCCGCAATGATGCCGCCAGAGGTCACCGGGCCGAGAGTCGTTATCCGCACACTTTGGCCTCCGCTTGTGGCCGTGATTGGCGTGACTCCTATTCTGGTGGCGCAGCGATCTATGCGACTGGGCAACGATCCGATTCCTCCTGCGTTGACCCTGGCGATTCCGATATTGGTGCTCGCAGGAATTGTGTTCATGTGGGTGAAATACCGTGAGGACCTTCATCGCACAATGGGTGAGGCTATGGGGGCCAAGACATGAAAGTTGAACTGATATGAGCAGATCCGCTTCCTCAGACGCAGAGAGTCCAAAAGAGGTTGTCAGGCTGATCGGCGTGGCAAAAGAGTATGGAGACGTGGGTGCGCTTGCTCCCGTTGACCTTTCGGTCATGGCAGGAGAAGCAATCGTGTTGGTCGGCCACAATGGGTCAGGCAAGTCAACGCTGCTCAGCATCATTGCCGGGATGCTCGAGCCCTCGGAGGGAACCGTTCTGGTGCACGGCCAGCCGCCCGATTCGGTCTACGCCCGTGAGCGCAGATCCTGGCTTCCTGACACGCCTGTGCTCTATGACGACCTCAGCGTACGAGAGCACATGGAATACACCATTCGCATGCACGGCGGTCAAGGTGATGAACCCATTATCGATGACTTGATCAAGCGCCTCGGCCTTGCCGATAGAGAGGACGACCTACCCTCACAGTTCAGCAGGGGTTTACGTCAAAAGGCGGCTGCGGCAGTTGCTCTAGTCCGCCCCTTTACGCTCTTGTTGGTCGATGAACCCTTTGTCGGGCTTGATGTTGCCGGACGCGAAGCGCTGCTCGGATTGCTCGAAGAAGCAAGGCGAGGTGGCGCTACCGTGCTTGTTGCCACGCATGACCCCGCAGTGATCTCAAGATTTAAACGCGGTCTCGTGCTCGATGACGGCCATGTTGTTCATGACGGCACTGCCGAGTCGCTTCACGCCTACCTGTCCGCCGATGTCACCCATGGCGAAACCTGACTGCTCGCTAAGCAGTATGTTCAATGCTGTCCACTTGCTCTGGTTGCGGCCTAGGCAATTCTGAATCGGGGATTCCCATGTCTGGAACCATTCATCTCGAGATCGATGCTGGCATTGCGACCATCACGAATGACAACACAGAGAAGCACAATGCGTTCGATGATGAAATGGATGCTCGCCTGTTTGAAATTTTGGCCGAGATTCAATCGAACCCAGAGATTCGTGTCGTCATCTGGCGAGGAGAAGGCAAGTCATTCTCTTCGGGTCGAGACGTCGGATCCATAGGGGTTGCACAGACCGAATTGACCCACCATGAGCTCATGCGTAGGGGGCATCGGGGTATCCAACAGCTCTGGCAGATGGACCAACCGGTGCTCGTTGCCTGCAAGGGCTGGGTGATGGGCGGCTCGTTCCAGCGAGCACTGCTCTGTGATATTCGCGTGGCCGCAGAAGGAACCAGGTTTCGGTTGCCAGAACTGACCTATGGGGTAATCCCTGACACGGGCGGTGTGGCGGTATTGCATCAGATGTGTGGAGATGGAGTTGTGAACGACATGGTGTTGACAGGCCGAGTCATGGACGCCGAAGAGGCCCTTCGACACGGTGTAGTGAGTCGGGTGGTGGCCGAGTCCGAACTGGACGAGGTGGTGCGCTCAATGGCCGAACAGATCGCTTCCACTCCGATCATCACCGTCAAGTTGTACCGAGAGGTACTTCGACACCTTTCTCTTCCTGCGCTTCGTTCATCGATGGATGATGAACTGACCTATCAAACAACACTGAATAAGAGCGACGACTTTGCGGAGTTCAAAGCGGCCAAGGCCGAGGGACGTGACCCTCGGTACAGCGGCAGCTGACTCGGCAACATTTTCCTGACCTGTAAACAGAGGAACAGTTAGCCATGAGCGAGATTATTGGATTGCCACAACCCCCGGCAGTTGGTGCAACTGCACTGGCCTCGGGAACCTTTGAGGGCGTGACGGTAGTTGTTACTGGTGGAGGCACCGGTCTTGGAAAGGCAATTGCATCAGAGTTCGCCCGACTTGGTGCGCGCCTCGCAATCCTGAGCCGTAAGGCAGAGCACCTTGATGCTGCTGAGGCTGCAATGACTGAGATTGGCGCAGAGGTGCTGTGCATAGCCTGCGATATTCGAGAAGCCGACAGCATCGCTGCGGCATTCGATCAGATCGAAGAGCGCTTCGGCTTGCCGGGGGTCCTAGTCAATAACGCTGCAGCGAACTTCCCCTCGCCGACTGAGGATCTGTCTCCCAACGCCTGGCGCACAGTTGTTGACATCACCCTGAATGGCACGTTTTTGATGTGCAGAGAGTACGGCCAGCGTTTGTTGAGCGCAGGCGTGGCGGGCTCCATCATCAACATCGGGGCAACCTACGCCTGGACTGGTGGCCCTGGGTTTGCGCATTCTGCGGCAGCTAAGGCTGCAGTGAAGAACCTGACCGAATCTCTAGCAGTTGAGTGGGGCCCATACGGGATTCAAGTCAACTGTCTGGTGCCGGGTTTGATGCCTCATGAGGACATGACTGCAGATATTCAAGGGAACCTGAAGAACACAAATGACAAGGACCTCTGCCAACCTGCCATGCGCGTAGGGCAACGACAAGAACTTGGTTGGGCCGCAACGTTTCTTGCGTCCCCCTATGCCCGGTTCATCTCAGGTCACACGCTGGTAGTGGATGGAGCCAACTGGCAGCGCAGGTCACTCACAAACCCAGAGGTCATCCCGATACGCGTGCAGATGGGTCGCCCACCATTCGGAGAAGATTGAGAACCGAGAAGCTTGAGCCGATCGGTTAAACCAGAGCTTCTTGTTTCTGCGGTTCTGCCTCGTCCTCGGCAAACTCTGTGGGGCCCTCCACGTTGATGCTGGGAAGCAGGCGGTCAAGCCATGCCGGGAACCACCAGTTCTTATCGCCCAGCAATTCCATAGATGCTGGAACTAACAGCATGCGGACCAGAGTCGCATCGATCAGAACAGCAAAGGCGAGTCCAAATCCAAACAGCTTTATGGCTCGGTCGCTCTCTAACAGGAACGATCCAAACACAAACACCATGATGGCGGCCGCAGCAGAAATGACCCTGGCCGTGGCTGCGAGGCCATTGGCCACTGAGGTGTGGCTGTCGCCTGTACGAAGCCATTCCTCTCGAACGCGAGACAGCAAGAAAACCTCGTAGTCCATCGAGAGTCCGAAGACGATTGCGAACAACATCATTGGAATGAACGGCTCAATCGGTGCTGGCTCGATCCCGAATAGGTCCTTTGCCCAACCCCATTGGAAGATAGCCACGATCACACCGTAGGCAGCACCAATCGACAGCAGATTCATGATGACTGCCTTGAGCGGGACCAGAATGGAGCGGAACACCACCATCAGCAACATGAAGGACAGCGATAGCACCGCAGCAAAGAACAGAAAGAGTCGACCCGATAGGTAATTGGAGAAATCGACCGAGATGCCTACCTGCCCAGTGACGAGCACGTCGATACCGGTCTCCGCAGCCACCTTGGGCAAAAGATTCTCTCGCAGGTCAACAACTAGGTTGGTTGTGGCCTCATCTTGCGGTGAGGTAGTTGGGGTCACTACCCAGAGCACTGCTCCTGAATCGCTTGGGCTCTGAAGATTCGATGGGATCGGAGGGGAAACGACCTGCACACCCGGAACCTCCTCAAGCTGTTGGCTTACCTCGATGAGAGACCTGGGATTGGAAATATCTGTACCTTCAGGTACCTCACCGACTAACAACAGCTTGCCGTTGGAGCCCGCCCCGAACCCGTCTGAGAGCAGGTCGTAGGCTTTACGGCCGGTGTTATCAACCGGAAGGTTCCCTGCGTCAGAGAACCCAAGGCGAATCCCAAAGAGCGGGATGGTGAGGATCAAAAGTAGTGCCGTCGCTCCGAGCGCCAAGGGCCATGGGTGGCCCTGCACAAAGCGGCTCCAACGGTAGGCCGAGGTTTGATTCAGAGGCTTCGGCGCTTTGCGTTTGAACTCCTTCTTCAATGGAGCGAACGCGAATCCAGCGATCATCACGATGATGGCAAGCGGAAAACCGACTAGCAGCGGATTCAGGTTCAAACCCAAGCCAATGAGTCCAACGGCTACCAGACCGGCGGATATGAGTCCGCGCCACTTTGTGACCTCTATGCGCTCGCCTGCAAACCCCAACAGTGCTGGTAGCAGGGTGAGCGATGCAACCATCGTGACCGTCACAACAGTTGCTGCGCCGATGCCAAGGCCGGAAACAAAGGACACACCCATTACGAGCATCCCCAAAAGTGAGATGACAACGGTCAGACCTGCGAAAGTCACAGCCCGGCCAGAAGTATCAATGGCCATGACCACGGAATCCTCTACGGAATTCCCAAGGTGAAGTTGCTCTCGATACCGCGTCACAATAAACAGGGCGTAATCAATGCCTACGCCTAGACCAATCATCACTCCCAAAGTGGTCGCAAAGTCTGGCATCTCGATCAGGTTGGATAGCAGGGCGAGCGTGATGCTCCCGACTCCGATGCCAGCGAGTGCCACCCCAATCGGCAAGCCCATTGCCAGCACGGAACCGAATGCCACGATAAGAATCACGATGGCAAAGGCCAAGCCCAGCAACTCTGAATCGGGAGCCTCGAAGTGCTCAAAGATTCGGCCGCCGTATTCGATCTGCACACCGGGAACATCGGGTGCAAGTGACTCGATCTGCGTGCCCTGCTTCTGCGCAGCGTCCATCGTGCTGTCACGATTGATCTCGACCTGAGCCACAGCGATCTTGCCTGCTTCTTGGCCCGAAGTCGAGATCTTCGAATTCGCCTCAGCAAGTTTCAGTAGTAGCGCAGGATCATCTACACCCGAGAGGTACCAAGTGGCGAGGGGTGAACTGGGGTCAAACTCCTCATCTGTAAATGGACTAACGACCGTAACGCCCTTCTCGGCGTCAACCTCGGCCAGAAAGTCAACCAGTGGCTGACGAACAGCCGGATCATCGAATCCGGTCTTTGAGCGAAAGACAATCGTTCCTTCAATGCCGGCCCCGGCACCACCCATCTGGCTTTCCAGAATGTCCAGACCTTGCCGACTCTCTACATTCGGCAACTCCATATTTGTCGCAAAATGAGGCCCAACTGCGCCAGCGGCAACGCCACCCACCACAAGAATTAGCAGCCATAGCGCCACAACTGTCTTCCTGCAACGGAAACACCAAGAACCTAAACGACGATACAAAACTGACTCCCAATCGGGTGGACCTGCACCCTTTTCAGTCGTCGAACGAGTTCGACTGCCTGTACAGAGCGTGCAGATTCTAGACTCAGACTTCTTGGGATCCTTCTGATCCGGGAGTGCTACTCGTCACACCCTCAGGCTTCCAAACTCCATGATGAGCAAAGGCTGAAACTTGATGAGCAATCAACTCACTGTTCAAGACAACAACGGAGTCCGGTTGATCTCCTGGACTCGACCGGAAGCGCTCAACGCGATGTCCATCGACATGTGGCACGGCACTCGTGACGCACTCGATTCTGTTGACGACGATGGGATCCGTTGTGTGGTCTTCACTGGAAGTGGGCGGGCGTTCACCGTCGGTCAAGACCTCTCGGAATTCGCAGACCCGCGCCACGGCGAGGCCGACGGTGGATTTCGAGGTTTGATGCGGGCAGTTTCGCAGGTCCCCGTGCCAATGGTTGCCGCTGTCAACGGGATGGCTGTTGGGTTTGGCTTTACTCTGCTGCCATGGTGCGAGGTCAGTCTGCTCAGCCCAGATGCAAGATTCAAAGCACCGTTCGTGGGACTTGGTGTCACCACCGAAGCAGCGGCAAGCGTGTCGCTCGCAACAGTTATGACGCCTCAACTTGCAACCTGGCACTTGCTGACTGGTGAGTGGCTCAGCGCAGATCAGGCCCTAGTTCATGGGTTGGCCACCCAACTTGTTCCCGCTGAAGAGTTGCTGTCGGCTTCGTTAGCAATCGCAGAGCGTTTCGCTGCTCAGCCACCAAACGCAATGCGCACCACCGTTCGCCTGATTCGCGAGGGTCGCAGGCAGGGTTGGCAAGCTGCTCTCAACAGGGAGTACGAAGAGATGGCTCGGCTCGCTGGGTCAGAAGAGAACATTGCAGCAATCAGTTCGTTTTTCGATCGCAGCTAATTCTCCCATGTACTCCGCCTAACCCTCTGAACGCACCATGTGATTCGAGTCGGTATGGGCGAAATCTCCTTCGATTTGGTCCATGCGCAGCAGCGATGTTTGGGCATAAGTCCAACTGTCATCCTCATGCAGAGTGACCGTGATTTCGTATGACAGGGTGCTCGCATGATCAACCAGATAGGAGTTCTCTCCGACGCGGTAGGGGGATCCGTCTGCCCCTGCAGACATCTTGAATGAAGATGCGTCAGCACTCGTTACGCCTCCAGCGAGAACGGTGATTCCACGACGGAGAACACATGCGCGAAGAATCTCACCCGTCGCTGAATCCCAAAGCCAGTATCCAACCTCGGCATGGAAAGGATCTGCATCCTCTCCGCGCCACATTGCGCTGCGGTAATCCAATCCGTAGAGCGACTGACTGCCATTTACCACCGGACCAAATGGCTTCAAGCTGGCCTGCTCGCGGTAGTGGGTATTCCAGACTTGCTCACGCCCATGCGAGTACGAGACGTCCAAGCCATCGAGGGCTCTGCCTTCATTCTCCCAGTCGCCAATCAGTGCCGCTAGTGGTCCCCATTCATCTGCCATTAAGAGAACTCCTCTGGATCTGGGAACGGAAGGTTAGCAATCTCTGGCAGCCACACCTTGTCTGCATTGGCCTAGTTTCTAGAAATGGATTCCCCCTCCTGCTCCATTGTTGTGTTCACACGAGATCTCCGCATTCGTGACCTGCCCGCTCTTCAGGCTGCGATTCAGGCCTCCCCAAAGGTCATCACGGCTTTCATTCTTGATGATGATCTCGTTGAATCCCTGAGTAGTGCACCGAACCGATTGAGCTTTCTTCTTGATTCTCTCTGTGATCTTCGGGACTCGATTCGCGAGCTCGGCGGGGAGCTAGTCCTGAGGAGGGGAAACTGGGTGGAAGAGGTTGCTCGCCTTGTATCCGAGACGGGGGCCTCCTCGGTTCACCTGTCCCAGGATGTTTCGGCATTTTCCACGACACGTATGGACCTGCTGACTGCACGCCTCGCCGATTCCTCTTGCAAGATCCACTTGCATCCGGGAGTGACTGTGTTGCCGCCAGGAACGAACAGCCCCGGAACCGGGGGCTTCTGGAAAGTATTCACTCCCTACTACAACAAGTGGATCGAGGCGAGATGGAGAGAGGTGCTTCCACCGCCAAAGCAGATCCATCATCTTGAAGGAATTCCTACCCTCCCAGTACCCACGTTGGGCGAGCTGAGCGTCACTCCGCCGTCACCAAATCTGGCGACTGGCGGAGAATCCGCAGGCCTAGAACGCCTCAAGCTATGGGCGAGAAGCTCGCTGGAAAGGTACGAGGAGAACCACAATGCTCTCGCTGCAGACGACAGCTCTCGAATCGCGCCCTATCTTCACTTTGGATGCCTATCTCCCCTCGAGGTAGCTGCTCGGCTACAGGGTCGCCCCGGTGCGGCGCCGTTTATCCGGCAACTCTGCTGGCGCGATTTCTACCACCAAGCGCTGTCTGCCCGTCCAGAGATCTCGCAGGTTGACTACAGGAATCGCGGCGATGTTTGGCGTCAAGATGAGCAGGACGCCGAGGCCTGGCGGCAAGGACGCACGGGGTATCCACTCGTGGATGCAGCCATGCAGCAGCTTCTCCTTGAAGGATTTATGCATAACCGAGCGCGCATGGTGGTTGCATCCTTCCTGACTAAAGACCTGTACCTAGACTGGCGCATCGGAGCCGCTCACTTCATGAAGTTCCTCGCAGATGCCGACGTTGCCAATAACCAGTTGAACTGGCAGTGGACGGCAGGAACTGGGTCTGACACGAATCCAAGTCGGATCTTCAATCCGACTGTTCAGTCCGTTCGCTTCGACCCTGATGGTGTCTATATTCGCAGATACCTACCTGCGCTCGCAGGCCTCGAAGCGCCCCTGATTCACGACCCTGATGTAGAGACTCGCAGACTGCTCGGCTACCCGGAGAAGATGGTGGATCACAAGCTGGCCATCGAGGCATACCGGGCACAGTTGGCCTCCTATAGAAGTGACTGAGTACTGGGGCGAAATGACATCAAGTCTGAAGCGATTTACGATCCGATGGCCATTTGCTAGCGCCGTGTCAGAGCAAGACACCACCAATTGCTGAGACCTCAAGAATCTCCCCTAGAACCCCGCAAGGAACCCAATATGCCGCTTCTCGGCGAGTACGAACCCAGCCCATGGGAACCAATTTCTGATCAAGTAGCACTGTACGAGTCGAGCGGTGGTACCGAAGGCGACACGCTAGAGGGTGCGCCATGCATCATCTTGTGGACTACGGGCCGCAAAAGCGGAAAGGTTCGCAAGACTCCGCTGATTCGCGCGGAAAGCAACGGTTCATACGCAGTGATTGCCTCCATGGGTGGTTCACCCACTGCGCCCGTCTGGTCGCACAACATCGATGCTGACTCGTTGGTCTCCCTGCAAGATGGTGCGGAGTTGCGGGATTACTCCGCACGCAAGGTTGAGGGCCAAGAGAAGGCTGATTGGTGGGCCATTGCGATGAAAGTTTGGCCTCACTTTGATTCCTACCAAGAGGCAACTACTCGCGTCATCCCGCTATTCGTGCTCGACCCAATTACATCGGCCTAGGTAGTTCCAGTTGGGACAGACTGTCCACATGCTTAGTCACCCACACGATGCTCTCCACTCGCGTTGACAAGTGGCTTTGGTCGGTTCGGTTGTATTCGACGCGCTCTCAGGCCACTGCGGCCTGTAGCGGGGGTCACGTACAGATCAACGGGAACGCGGCCAAGCCCTCAAGTTTGGTACGCGTAGGAGACTCCGTTGAAGCGTATTCCCGAGAGGTTCATCGGATTCTGGTTGTACAGCAGATCATTGAAAAACGAGTGGGGGCAGCCGTAGCGGTGGAGTGCTACTCAGACCAGACTCCACCTGCTCCCCCTGCAGAGCTGCGGGTACAGATTGCGGTTCGTGATTCTGGGTCTGGGCGACCGACCAAGAAGGACCGTCGAGACCTAGAGAAGTTTCATCGCAGGCAACGCTAAGTGTCATCTGTTTTGGTTATTGGGTGACAATAGGGACCCATGTCCACTCCACTTGAGCTTCAGTTCGTTACATCTGCTGCGCAATTCAGCCAGTTGCCGCAGACTGGAGTGCCCGAGATTGCGGTTGTTGGCAGGTCAAATGTCGGAAAGTCCTCTCTTATCAATGCCCTGAGCAATCGCAAAGGCCTGGCACGGGTATCGAAGACTCCCGGTCGCACTCAACTCATCAACTACTTCTCGCTTGGTGAATCAGCCGCTGTTGTCGACCTTCCCGGGTACGGCTTTGCCAACGCGCCGGCCCGGGTGCGCGCAACTTGGCAACCGATGATCGAGGGTTATCTACTCGGCCGTGAGGAACTAGTCATGATTCTGGTGCTGGTGGACGGAGAGATTGGCCCGACCAAGCTTGACGTACAGATGCTCGAATGGTTGCAGTCTTACGACCGGCCCTGCACAGTCGTCGCTACCAAACATGACAAGGTGAAGTCGGCTGTTCGTGACAAGCGCAAGCGCGAACTGGCTGCCAAGGCAGGAGTTGAACAGCGAGAGGTTGTCTGGGTGAGTGCGGCCAAGAACGTTGGGATCGACAACCTGCGCACATTGGTTCGGCAGTGGTTGGGATTGACCTCAGATAGGTAGGTCGCCAGTTGCAGCCCGGGTGCTTCCGCTATCTCGGTATGCCGAGATCGTGCGCTGCGCAATCCTCATCTGGTGGACTTCGTCGGCCCCATCGGCAAAGCGTGCCCATCGAGCATGCTGGTACATGTGGGCGAGTGGGGTGTCGGTTGAGTAACCGAGAGCACCGTGAACTTGGATGGAGCGATCAATAACTCGTCCGAGCATGTTGGCTACAAAGTGCTTCGCCATCGATACTTCGCTCTTGAACTCAAGGCCGTTATCAATACGATACGCAGCGTGCAGAACCATGAGTTTGGACTGGTACAGCTCCATCGTCGAGTCAGCAATCATCCACTGGATTCCCTGTTTCTCAGCCAACATTGACCCGTGTGAGTAACGATTGAGCGATCGATCAACCATCATGTCGAGGGCAGTTTCTGCTTGGGCGATCCAACGCATGCAGTGAGCAAGGCGGGCAGGGCCAAGTCGATATTGCCCGAGCAGGTGTCCTTGCCCCCTGCCGCCGAGCATGTTTGCTGCGGGCACCCGCAGATCTTCGATCACAATCTCGGAATGTCCAGAACCTCCATGCATGGTCTCGACCTCCCGAACGCGGTTCCAACCATCCGAGGGGATCTCGACGATAAACGCCGAGTTCGCAGCTTGGGGTAGATCAGGATTGTCCTCTGTTCGGGCAACCAAAATGGCAAAGCTTGCACGTTGTGCGTTCGAAATAAACCATTTATGCCCGTTGATGACCCATTCCTCGCCGTCCTGGATGGCAGTGGTTCGAATCAACGTGGGGTCAGATCCAGCTACTTCTGGCTCTGTCATGGCAAAGCAACTCATGGCCATGCCATCACACAGGGGCTTGAGGTATTTTTCCTTTTGCTCATCGGTGGCCCAGTGCAACAGCGTGTGCATATTGCCCTCATCTGGGGCCTGACAGTTCATGACGAACGGTCCGTAATAAGACTTTGCCGCTTCAGCCTGAACCATTGCGAGCTCAACGTGGCCAAGGCCCATGCCTCCCCATTCCGCAGGCATGTGCGGCAACCAGAGTCCAGCCTCTTTGGCTTGGGACCGCATGCCAAAGAGAATTCGGATGTACTCGTCGCGCTCGATCTTCTCTGAATCGCCGATAAGCGCTTCGCCGGGCTTTACAACATCTTCGATAAAGGCGCGAACACGCACACGAATCAGTTCGAGTTCGGGCGAGAGCGTGAAATCAATCGACATTTCAGAGTCCTTTGAGTGCGAGGGAACCGTTAGTACGAAACGTAGGGAGTGGCATGTGCAGCTAGGGCAAGAACCTAGCGCGCCGAAGACGCGAGGCCGCCGGAACAGGGGCTTAGGGCTGCAGAAGAAACTCGCTCAGGTCTGGCTCTTTGGTCCAGTTCCAGTAATCAACGAGCCTCCAAGGCGAGAGGATATAAATCTCGCCTGAGGGATTGCGGAACCAGCTGTAAGAGATCGAGGGGTGCGACCACACCATTGTGCGGAGTTCGGCCTGGGTGCGTTGTGTGTATTCCTCGCAGACCTCGCTCCTGCACTCGATGGAGCGGTACTCCCCGCTGATGAGAGCATCGAGCGCTCCCATGACATAGCGAATCTGACATTCGGAATGAAAGATCAGGCTTCCCCCATGGGCAAGGTTGGTACCTGGCCCATACAGACAAAACATGTTCGGAAAGTTTGGGACAGTTATGCCCAGATAGGCAGTGGGTTCATCACCCCATTGCTCTGACAGAACCGCCCCATCACGGCCGGTGATCTCCAT
>CAMDAT010000059.1 GCA_945888825.1 Bifidobacterium breve
CTGACATCGTGGCCACCTTGTCGCAACAAGCTAGGCAGAGCCCACATATTTCTCAGCGCTCAGGAGTTTCGGTACGTCTGTCAGTGTCGAACTACGAGGTCATGGTGGCGAATGCCGCCCGGCGTGCACTCATTGCTGGCGAAGACGAAGTCGTGCCACGTATCTGTGATCTTGAGGCCCTGCCTGCTGCTACTGCGGGCAAGATCGAGATTGAGACCATCGAGGAGGGCCGAGAGGGCCAGATCCTTGACCACCTGATTCGCGCAGCAATCTTGACGGTGTTTCGTGAGCGTGTCTCCCCAGAGAATCTGACGGCGGTGATTTCAAGCCTCGAGGAGCGTGGGCCAGTGGACACCGGCGAGGATGTGGCTTCAGCCAAGTACGTAGAACTGCTTGAGCAGTTGCCTTCTTTGCAGGCACCCGTAGCTGAACTGGCGGGAGAAACCCCCAGCCCGGCCGCGATTGCTTCGGCAGTTGAATTGATTCTTGAAGGCTTGCACTTGGCTAAGCGGCTAAATAAAGACGCCGTAGGCGGCCGCGCGCAGTACCGGGCACGCAGCTAGCTGCCGGGTCTACAGCAACTCAGGGGAGTACCCTCAACTTATGCCCAGACCTCGCTTTCGTTATTCCCCATGGGATGGAACACAGCAGGGATTCGAGGTGGACGCGTTCGATGTCATGGAGCAGCTCACTGATGATCTCCTCTACCACGGAGACATCAACGCAGCACTTCGTCGCATGTTGCAGCAGGGGTTTGAGGACCGCAACGGCGAGCACATCGAGGGCATTCGAGAGATGCTCGAAAAAATTCGTCAACGCCGTGAGGATGCTGTTGAGAATTATGATCTCGGGGGAGTCTTTAGCGAGATCGCAGAGGAACTTCGAGAAGTTGTCAAGCAGGAGCGCGCCGAGCTACAGCGGCAACTTGATCAGGCAAATTCCTCCAATGACGAGCGGCGCAAAGAGCTAACTAGTGAGTCAACTCTGGGCAAGAACATGGACCTTGACATGTTGCCACCCGACCTTGCGGGGCAGATGCAGGCCCTGAGTAACTACGAGTTCACCTCGGCCGAGGCCGAGGAACGCTTCAACGAGTTGGCCGAAAAACTGCGTGAGCAGCTCATGCAGAATTATGTCAATCAGTTGTCCAGCGCAGTCAACGAGATGACTCCAGAAGACTTAGCCCGCACCAAAGACATGATGGCGGCGCTGAATGAAATGCTAGAGCAGCGCGAGCGCGGGGAAGAGCCCGACTTTGACGGTTTTATGCAGGAGTTTGGAGACCTCTTTCCCGAGAATCCGCAGACGCTAGATGAACTGCTCGAGGCCATGGCCAGGCGTATGGCAGCAGCTCAGGCAATGCTCAACTCCATGACTCCTGAGCAGCGCGCCCAGATGCAACAGCTCAGCGATCAGTTGATGCAGGACATGGACCTGCGCTGGCAGGTTGAACAGCTCAGCCAAAACCTTCAGCAGGCGTTTCCTGATGCTGGTTGGGAATCCAGTTACGAGTTCGAGGGTTCGCAGCCACTAGATATGGGTTCGGCTGGCGAACTTATGCGTGAGCTCGGTGACCTTGACCAGCTTGAGCAGCTCATGCGCGGCGCTTCTAACCCTGGTGCGCTGGCCTCGGCAGACATTGAACGGGTTCGCGACCTGCTCGGTGAGGAGTCCGCCGAGAGCATTTCCCGGATGGCTGAAATTACTCGTCAGCTCACCGAGGCGGGACTCATTGAGCACAAAGAGGGCCGTGCTGAACTCACTCCAAAGGGAATGCGCAAACTCGGCCAGAACGCTCTAGCTGAGTTGTTCAAGAAGCTTGACCGGGATCAGCTTGGCCAACACGAGATTGATAACAGCGGTATTGGTCACGAGCGTAACTTTCAGACCCGCCAATATCAGTGGGGCGACCCGTTCAATCTGCAGATCGAGAAGACGATCCGCAACGCAATCCTTCGAGGCGAGGGCGTGCCGGTTCATCTGAGCCCCGAGGATTTTGAGGTCGAAGAGACCGAGCAGAGCGTGCGTTCCTCCACCGTGTTGATGCTCGACCTGTCGCTCTCGATGCCCATGAGAGAAAATTTCTTGCCGGCAAAGAAAGTCGCTATGGCTCTTCATGCGCTCATCACCATGCAGTACCCGCGAGATTATCTAGGAATCGTCGGCTTCTCAGAGGTTGCACGAGTGCTGACTGCCGAGCAGCTCCCCGAGGTTTCTTGGGACTTTGTCTATGGCACAAATATGCAGCATGGGTTCCAACTGGCCCGGCAACTGCTGTCGCGCCAGAGCGGTACCAAACAGATCATCATGATCACCGATGGCGAACCCACCGCACATATCAACTCATACGGCGAACCAGAGTTCCACTATCCGCCGGTCAAAGCCACCGTTGACGCCACCCTGCTCGAGGTAGCCCGGTGCACCAAGGACCGGATTTTGATTAATACGTTCATGCTTGACCCAGACCGCAGCTTGCAGCATTTCATTGAACAGATGACCAAGCTCAACGGAGGTCGTGCCTTCTTTACGACGCCACAGACCCTTGGGGACTATGTGTTGGTGGACTTCTTGGAGCATCGACGCAAGTTGCTAACCGCTCGTCGCTAAAACCGGTTTGCCCGGTAGGTCACTCTGAGTGAGTCTCCCGTCTCGCGCGGTGCAGAAAAACTTCTTGTGTTTTCACGAGAAACAGGTACTATTACCTACTTACACCGACGTAATTACACTGCCGTGAGACGTATGACACCTTGATGGGCGACGGGTCAGCCCACCAAGAGATCTGGGGAATCGTCATATGAGGATCGGCTTGGAGGATGAAATGGCATTTCCAGAAGAGGCAACAGGCGCCGAGAGTTGGCAAATGTTCTCAAACTGTCTCGGAGTTGACCCCGATTTGTTCTTTCCGGAACGCGGAGCGTCTACCAAAGAGGCAAAGGGTGTTTGTCAGGGTTGCGTAGTTCGTGAGGACTGCCTGGAATACGCCTTGGCCAACGGCGAAAAGTTTGGCATCTGGGGTGGTCTGAGTGAGCGTGAGCGTCGGCGTATCCGCAGGCAGCGTGCGCTAGCTCGAGCAACGCAACAGCAGCAGCCCCGCACCGCGTAGGTCAAGCACCGCGTAAATCAAGCACCGCGTAAATCAGGTCCTGGTTCATTCAGGAGCTGGGGCAGACACAGGGCGCAGCTTTGACTCGGTGAGTGTGTACTGCATGGGGACATCCCAGGGCTCCGCTACGAGTCCTTGCACTAGCTGCAGGTCAAACGCGCAACCTATAAGCCTGGTTCGTCGCTCGGTGCCAGCAACCTGCCCCGAGAAGGCCCGGTCGTAGTAGCCGGCGCCGAACCCCAGTCGATTTCCTGATTCGTCTAGACCCACGCAAGGGACGAGTACAACATCCAGGCTGCTAGCAGACAGCAACTCAGCGGGTGCGGCTGGTTCCAAAATCCCGAATTTGTTTGCCTGAAGGGTCTCGGTGGCCACCCATTCGGCAAATTCCATCTGCAGATCGGCCTGCAGCACAGGCAAGAAAATGCGCCAGCCCAGGTCGCGAAGGTTGTCCACCGTTTGGTTGATGTCGAGTTCACCATCGGTTGGCATATAGGTGCCGAGCAAGCCCGGAGGCTGAGATCCGAGGAACTTTTCTAAGTGCCGAGCAGCGGCATGTTCGGCATTGGTTCGATGCTCTGCAGGCAGATGCCTTCGTTGGTCGCGCAGCCTTTTGCGAAGCTCTGTTCTGGTTTCTGCCTCGTCAGTCACATCCAAGATGATGCCGGGATTGAGCGCTTCTTGTTGTGATGCCCCATTTTCTGCCTGAAGGGGTAGACTAGGAGGATGTTTGGTGGAAACGAATGGCTCATCGTCGCAGTAGTCGCTTTGGTGCTCTTCGGAGGATCGCAGCTTCCGAAGCTCGCCAAGAATCTTGGCTCGGCTCAGAAGGAATTTAAGAAGGGCCTAGCAGAAGGCAAAGAGGATGAAGAGACCCCGTCTGATTCGACCACTCCGCCAGCTTCCTCGGGTACTCCCGCTGCTAAAGAAACTCCCTCGGACAACTAGTCCTGCAGGGGAGCTCTTGTAACAAGCTCAAGAACCCGCGGGTTGTTAGCCTGCGCTAACGGGAATGACCCTTCGACCTGACCGGGCTTTGTGGATGCGACGACGCTCTCGCTCCGAGGTGCCTCCCCAGACGCCGTGATCGATCCGATGGTCGAGTGCATACTCGAGGCACTCAGACTTGACGGGGCAGTCCACGCAGATGCGTCGAGCAGCATCCACGCCAACTCCGTCGGAGGGAAAGAACTGGCTGGGGGGCTGTTCGGCACAATTGCCCGATGCCATCCATTGGGTATCTAGCGGTGAAGCCTTCATATATTGATTCTGACCCTGTTCGCATCAAAAGTGTTCCCGAATATTTCGAAGTACTGAGAGGGAACACAGAGCAGCGGTCATCACGGCCATTGGCAATGCTCTCATCTAGGCCAATTGGGAGTTACCTCGGCGATTTGCGGTTACCTCAAATCGGCGTTGGCATGGTGAATACAGAGGCTCTGGCTGAGACCAAGCTCATGGGCCTCTGAGAACTCTCTTTGATCTGAGCAACTCGCGCTCGGCATTTGTCTCGGGATGACGCATACTCGCAGTCATGGATCAGGAGAACACCCCCAATAACTCAAATATCAATCCTGCTTGGACTCCGCCCGCGGCACCGGCAGCATCAACTCGGCCACCCCAGGCTGGCCCACCAAGTGCGCCGCCACTCGCAGGTCCCGTAGCTGGCCCACCAACGGCCCCCCAAGGGATGGCTGCTCCGGTTGCTCCTCTGCCGCCGGCATATACCGGGTGGTCAATTCCTGCTGCTCAGTCAGCACAGGGAACAGCGGCTACCGGCCTTGGCGGTACTGCACCTTCGGCGCCGCAGCCAGCACCCTCGGTGAAGCGAAAAGCTTCTTCGGGTGCTCGTCAGCCCAGCGGGGTGCGCTCTGCACTTATTGGCGGCTTAGTCGGAGCAATCGTGGCCGGCGGGGTTGTTGGAGCTGCCCTTTGGAATAACGGCGGTTCAAACACCAACGCTGCTAAGCCGGTGGCAACCTCGGAGAACGCTCGGCCATCCGCAACTATGCCTGGTGGCAGCTTGGATGTTCGTTCGCTCCTGACCAAGGTGAGCCCTTCTGTGGTTGCCATTCACACGGGCACTCGACAAGGCGAGGCAGCGGGTTCTGGCGTTGTGATCAGTGAGGATGGATTAGTCCTGACGAATGCCCATGTTGTGGAAGGTGCAACCTCGATAGAGATTGACTTCTCCGATGGCCGCACTGTGGAAGCTCGTCTCATTGGGGCTGTTCCAGAAAACGACGTTGCCCTGATCAAAGCAGAGGGCCTTGGCGATCCGGTGACAGCTGCCGACATCGGTAATTCGAGCGACCTGCAAGTGGGCGATGACGTAGTTGCGATTGGTAATGCCCTGAACTTGGGTGAAGAGCCAAGCGTGACCACGGGAATTGTTTCTGCGCTTGGTCGTTCGCTGGACTCACCCTCTGGCGAGACACTGACTGACCTGATTCAGACTGACGCTGCAATCAATCCCGGAAACTCCGGTGGACCGCTTATCAACAGCCAAGGCCAAGTGGTTGGCATTAACACTGCGATCCTTGCAGATGCGCAAAACATTGGATTCTCGCTGTCGATCGACTCAATCAAGAGCATCATCGACGATCTCAGTTCTGGCCGAGAGGTCGAGAGCAATCGCCCTGTGCTCGGAGTTGAGACCCTAGACGTGGCCGGAGTAGATACTGCTGTGGTCGACCGGTTCTCGATCACTGCAACCTCGGGTGCCTTCGTGCAGAAGGTCTCTCCAGGTAGCGGCGCAGATGATGCTGGCATGCAGACTGGAGACGTGATTGTTGCAGTGGACGGTCGTCGAATTCGTACGGCCTCAGATGTCGGTCAGGCCGTCAAAACAAAGAACTCAGGTGACCAGATCAAGGTGACTCTTGAGCGCTCAGGCGAGAAGCTCGACGTCACCGCAACCCTTGGATCGAAGTAATCCTTCGGTGCACCCGTGTAGCGGGTGCACCGAATCCTGCTTGTCGAGGCACAGCAGGTAAGATCTGCGTCTATGTATAACCAGCCAGAGATTGATCCTGATGCCCCAGTAGAACCCCCGAAGGCACATGTCACCATTGTGTACTTGGGAGCTGTAGCTCCGCATTGGGATATCCGTTCTGAATCTGGCGATCAGCAACTCGTCAGCGGCTTTCGCACCCGGGTGAATGCCCGATTGATGCTGCTTCCGCCACATGATCCGCAGTTCCGCCGAAATAAAGAACGGGTGAACCGCGATGCTGAGCGAGAGCTCATCGCGTTGGAATGGGACCTTGGTGATGACGAGTACGCAAACCGCTGAGTCACCCGAAGACCATTATCTGAACCGTGAGTTGTCCTGGCTGGACTTCAACGCACGTGTTCTGGCGCTCGCAGAAAACCCCGCAACTCCCTTGCTGGAACGGGCCAAATTTCTGGCCATTTTCAGTCGTAACTTGGACGAGTTCTTCCAAGTCCGAGTCGCCGGCCTGAAAGATCGAATTGCTGCAGGAGTCCGTAAGCGAAGCATTGACGGCCGCACAGCTAGCCAACAACTTGAGCTCATCCTGAAGATGGCTCGGGAACTCACAGTGCGAGCCGATGAGGCTTTTCTAGGGCCCGTTAGCAAGGGCTTAGCCGATGCAGGGATCACATTTTCGACTTGGTCGCAGCTTGCAGAGGGTGATCGTAAATGGCTGACCGAGGAGTTCCACCGGAGAATCTTCCCGGTGCTCACGCCCCTTGCAGTTGATCCCGGTCACCCGTTCCCGTATATCTCTACTCTCTCGCTCAACTTGGGCGTCATTGTGCGCGACCCAGAACGCGGCGAGCGCCGCTTTGCTCGGGTCAAGGTGCCGCCGTTGTTGCCCAGATTTATGGTGCTTCCCGATGGGCAGAGGTTCGTTGCTCTTGAGCAGGTCATCGCTGCTCATATGGAGGACCTGTTCCCGGGGATGGATGTCGAGGACTGCGTCACGTTTCGCGTGACTCGCAATGCCGACCTGACCGTAGAAGACGAAGAGGCCGACGACTTGCTTGCGGCAATCGAGATGGAACTGCGCCGCCGCAGATTTGGCAAGGCAGTTCGTCTCGAAGTGGAAGAGGACATCTCCTCTAAGTCACTTGAATTGATTCGCGAAGAACTCGAGCTGGATGATGATGACGTGTTTGCGCATGCTGCGCCTATCGACCTGGGTGGATTGTTCACAGTCTGCAACCTTGACCGAGATGATCTTAAATACGAGGATTTCGCCCCGCTGACACAGGCTCGCCTGAGCTCCGAAACAGAAGATGAAGCTCCCGACATTTTTGCAGTAATTGCCGAGGGCGACGTGCTGTTGCATCACCCCTATGACAGCTTTGTTTCTTCGGTCGAGGAGTTCATTCATCAGGCCTCGGTTGACCCCAAGGTGCTGACCATCAAGCTCACCCTCTACCGCACCTCGGGAGACAGTCCGATTCTGGCCTCTCTGATTTCTGCTGCTGAACAGGGCAAGCAAGTCGCTGCTTTGGTCGAACTCAAAGCCAGATTCGATGAGGAGCGAAACATCGAGTGGGCTCGGCGCCTTGAGCAGGCAGGTGTTCACGTTGTGTACGGGCTGGTTGGACTCAAGACCCATACCAAGACCTGTTTGGTGGTTCGCCAAGAGGGTGAAGGCGTAAGGCGCTACTGCCACATCGGAACGGGTAACTACAACTCAAAGACCGCTCGCACGTACGAAGACATCGGGCTGTTAACTGCTGACGATCAAACCGGTGCAGATCTCAGCCAACTCTTCAACTATCTCACTGGCTATGCGCGCAATGTGGAGTATCAGCGTCTACTCGTGGCGCCCCATTCGCTTCGCTCGGGGCTACTCGAACTCATCCGCAACGAGCGAACAGCCCCCGCGGGTTCCGGTCACATCGTGATGAAGATGAACAGTTTGGCCGACCCTGAACTCATTGAGGAGCTGTATGCCGCTTCGGCGGATGGGGTGCGCATTGAACTCATCGTTCGGGGCATCTGCTGCCTGCGTCCGCAGGTTCCTGGGTTGTCCGAAAACATCACGGTGCGCAGCATTGTTGGGCGTTACTTGGAGCATTCGCGGATCTATCGGTTTGGCAATGGTGGCGGTCCCGACCTGCCGCTTCACTTCATTGGTTCGGCCGACTTGATGCCCCGAAACCTGGATCGACGGGTAGAGGCGATGGTGCCTATTGACAACCCAGTACTGGCGAAGCGAATTGACGATGTCTTGCAAGTGAGTTTGCTTGATGACACCCTTGCATGGGAGTTGAAGAATCACGACTGGGCTCGAGTCGATGGTCAGCGAACTCTTGAGACACACCTTGAACTGCAGCGACTTGCCATGGAGCGAGCCTCGATCGGGATTCGCTGAGGTGGCCAAGGTGAGGGCGAGTGGCTGAGTCGAAGGCCCGACAGATTCGAGCCGCTGGAGGGGTCGTCTGGAGGCTGCGATCTTCGGGGCAGCTGCAAAGCGAGCTTGGCCCACAAAGCAGATTGGCCGATATGGAGTTCGCACTAGTGCACCGGCCTCGGTATCAGGATTGGAGCCTGCCAAAAGGCAAGGCGAAGAAACGAGAGTCGAGCGAACAGACTGCCCTGCGTGAAGTGCGAGAAGAAACTGGGCTGGAGTGCGAACTCGGTGAGGAACTCCACACCGTGCAGTACCTGACTCCAAAGGGTGAAGAAAAGACTGTTCGCTGGTGGGCGATGACGGTCCTGAAGGACCACGGATTTGAACCAAACGAAGAGGTTGATCGGATTTCTTGGGTTGCCTTCGAGGAGCTATCGGGTATCTGCGCGTTTTCGTCCGACCTTGAGGTTGTTCACTCGATGTCCATATGTGAACGAGATATTTAAGACTTTTCACTATTTTTCAGTGCATATCAAACCGGAAATTTTATAAGTTTGGTAGGGGTTCATCTCCTGTTCATGCAATTCACTACCGAAGTACAGCGCAACTTCCTAGCTTTGGTGCTCGTCGGTCCCTATGCCTTTCATGAATATGGCCTGCACGAATAGAGTTCCCGCCCCTCCATTGCCTTAGGAGAAACAGAATGAATGTCAAGCGTGGAAAATCCCTGAGTACTCAAATCGGTGCGAGCATCGCCCTGATTGCCGTACTGGCAATCTTTGCTGCCGCATGCAGTAAGTCCGATAGCGAATCATCTTCTGACAGCTCAACTACCACGGTTGAGTCTGCGGGCGAAGCCCCAACTGATGCCTCCATCAAGGCGCTCACTGCCTCCGTATCTGGTGGTGGAGCGAGCTTCCCAGATTCCTTCTACCAGGCAGTCAACACAGACTTCAATGACGTCGCTGGCACCGAGCGCGTGACCTACGCCAAGAGCGGCTCCTCAGATGGCCGCTCGCAGCTCTCTGCTGGAACCGTTGACTTCGCTGGTAGCGATTCGCTGCCCAAGGATGGCGAAGTCTTTCCGAGCACTGTGTTGTTCTTCCCAACTGTTGCAGCCCCGATCACGGTCTCGTTCAATCTGGACGGTGTGACTGAACTGCAACTCAGTCCCGACGTGATTGCCGGAATCTTCCAGGCCGAGATCACCACGTGGAACGACCCCAAGATTGCTGCAGACAACCCAGACGCAGAATTGCCTGCGACTGCAATCACCGTCGTGCATCGCTCAGATGGCTCGGGTACTACTAACAACTTTACGAAGTACCTGACAGCGGCATCGCCCAGCGTCTGGACTCTGGGAAGTGGTGACGAGGTCAACTGGCCAGAATCCACGCAGGGAGCAGAGAAGAACTCAGGAGTTGCAGAGTTGATCAAGCAGACCGCTGGAGCCATTGGATATGTTGACCTCGCAGATGCCGGTAAAGCCGGTCTGAGCCTTGCCAGCATTCAAAACTCCTCGGGGAACTTCATCGCTCCCTCGGTTGAGGGCGTGCAGGCTGCGCTCGAGGACGCAACTATCGAACCAAACCTGACCTACAACCCGCTGAATGGTTCCGGTGCCAAGGATTACCCGATCACAGCTCCAACCTTCTTGTTGGTTCTTGACAAGCAAGCCGATGCGGCCAAGGCAACCACCATCAGGACCTACTTGCAGTACGTGTTGACCACGGGACAGGCCCAAGCAGCCGAGACTGGTTACGTTGCGCTTCCGAGTTCACTCGCCGAAAAGGCGATTGCTCAGATCGACAAGATCGCTAGTTGATCTCATTGGGGTCGGATCGCTTGCGGTCCGGCCCCAGTCTCTTTATCCAATGAGTTTTATCTGATGACTCCAAGGGCATGTATGTCTGCATTGAGTACCTATGACTACCCAGCTTGAAAGCCCCCCCGCCGAGAGCGAGGAGGCATCGCCTAACCCGCTGACGGAGCAAGGCTCTGGCGCAGTTGCTGACGGAATTTTCCGCAGGGTAACGCTGCTATCCGGAGTAGCCGTTCTGGTGATCCTGCTGCTGATCGCAGTGACTACTACCAAGCAGGCTTGGCCAGCGTTTTTTGAACTCGGAACCTCGTACTTTTTTGGACTTGAGTGGATCCCGTCTGAGGGGATCTACGGCATTGTCCCATTGGTATACGGCACCGTCTTGGTCTCGCTCATAGCGGTATTCTTTGCGGTTCCGCTCAGCATTGGCATAGCGCTGTTCGTGACAGAACTAGCGCATCGGCGTGTTCGCAGCAGCATCACACTAGTGATTGACCTGCTTGCCGCTGTGCCCTCAGTGGTATTCGGGTTGTGGGGCTTTTATCAGCTCATACCGATATTTCAATCGGTCTTCAATGCAATCGCCGATGCGGTTTCCTCGATCCCCATCCTGAACGTCATCTTTGCCCCCGGGTCGGGGTCAAGCTTTATGAGCGCAGGTTTGGTACTTGCACTCATGATCATCCCCATCATCACCTCGGTTACCCGAGAGGTCTTCTTAACGGTGCCAGAAAATGACAAGTCTGGGTCGCTTGCACTTGGGGCGACTCGATGGGAAATGATCAAGGGTGTGGTCATTCCGCATTCCACCGGCGGTCTGACAGGAGCAGTGATGCTAGGGCTCGGCCGGGCAATGGGAGAGACCGTTGCTGTGGCGTTGCTAATCGGAGCTTCGCCGCAGATCTCGGCCAACCTGTTTGGGCGTGGAGAGACGATGCCAGCTCAGATTTTCCGCAGCTTGTCAGAGGCAGGCGGCCTGTACCGATCGGCTTTGATCGGACTCGGTGTCTGCCTGTTTGTGATCACCATTGTGGTGAATGTGTCGGCTCGACGGATGGTGCTCGTGATTGACCGGCAGATAAAGGGGACGGCATGAGCAACACAAGTTCCGAGTCCACCGAGCAGGTGTTCCAGAGCCTGACTTCGGCCAATATGTCCAAAAAGCGCAGGTTTCGAAACGCAGCCGCATCGGTTGCAATGGTCGGAGCGTTCCTCATTGCAGCGATTCCTCTTTTTGCCATGGGTGCAAGCGTGCTGTCTCAGGGTCTTGGCGTTGTACTCACGGTTGATTGGTGGACCCAGCCCATTCCAGGCGATGTTGGCAGGGAAGACTTAGCCGGCAATGAAGAACTGTGTGACCTGGGGTTTGGTGACGCTGCCGAATGTGAGTCGGGCGAATCCTCAACCTCTGTAGTCGAGGGTATGCAGCCCGCCATTGTGGGTACCTTCCTGACAGTCTTTGGTGCGTCAGCCATGGCCATTCCACTGGGAATCCTGGGGGCTGTCTATCTGCATGAGTATGGCAAGACTGGCCGCTTGGCTCGGTTCATCCGCTTTATGACCGACGTCATGGTGGGGGTTCCCTCGGTAGTCATGGGTGTGTTCATCTACACCATCTGGGTGTTGAATTTTGGTACGAACGGAAAGTCGGCGTTCGCAGCTTCCTTGGCACTCGGATGTTTGATGCTGCCGATCGTGGTGCGGTCGACCGAAGAAATGCTCAAGCTGGTACCCAATGCTCTGCGTGAGGCTTCAGCTGCGCTCGGAACCCGCACCTGGAAGACCACGCTCAAAGTGGTGCTGCCAGCAGCCAGTGCGGGAATAACTTCTGGCTGCCTGCTTGCTGTTGCTCGAGCAGCCGGCGAGACAGCACCAGTTGTGTTCACCATTGGTTATGTGACAACTACCAACTTCTCGATGCGAGGCCAGAACACCACCCTCTCGGCCCAAATCTATTCACAACTCACCAACGGGGGCAGCATTGCTACCCAGCTCGCATGGGGCGCTGCCGTGACCCTGGTGGGCATTGTTCTGGTACTCACCCTTACTGCTCGAGCGATCAGCAGCAG
>CAMDAT010000060.1 GCA_945888825.1 Bifidobacterium breve
ACCATTGCCAACGAGTCCCCGACCAGAATCATGTCCACGCCAGCCTCATCGGCTATGCGTGCGCCGGGTGCATCGTAGGCAGTAACCATGACCAGCGGTTCTACAGCCGCTGCCGAGGCAGCACCTGAGCAACAGTGGTCACGAATTGCTGGAACAGTCATCCGTTTGGAAGTAGCCATCACTGGTTCTCCTTGTTCAGGTCCAGCGCCCCATGGCTGCCAGCCGTCAAAGTTGAGTGTACGGCAAACTCATCAAACTGCCAAGCAAAAATTACGGAGTTTGAACCACTGCTGCAGTTGTTGGCGGAGCCGGTGCAGCAGTCGTTACTGGAGCCGAACTCGTGGGAGGCACAGCAGAGGTACTCGGCACTGGTTTGGGTGCAGATGTCGTGACTGGACTCATCGGCGTCGTCGTTGAACTGGAACTTCCCGAACCAGCCGCCAACGCAGTGCTGCTCGTGACGGTCCCTGGCAAACTGCTCGTCGTAGTTGAACGAAGGCCGGACAACCGCTGGTTCAAGATCCGCTGCCCAAAATCGCTATCCGGGAACTGACACGCCTCATCGCCTTGAGTTGCCGAAGACATAAATTGCCGCCAGATGGCTGCAGGGACCGTTCCGCCCGAGACCTCTTTCCCACGGTACGACTTCATGGGTTTGGGCTGCTCGTATCCCATCCAGACTGCTGCTGTCAGATGGCAGGTATACCCGGCGAACCAAGCGTCTTTCGAGTCAGAAGTAGTTCCAGTTTTACCTGCAGCAAGCACTCGTAGGTTGGCTGCATTTCCAGTCCCCTTCGTCAACACGCCCGCCAGTACCGAGTTGACCGTATCGGCCACCCCTTCTTCGATGACCTGTTCAGATTTCACATCCTTTTTGGCATCAAATAGCACTACCCCTGAGGAGTCCTCAACCCTGCGAATAACAAACGGCGGTGTGTGCTTGCCGCGATCGGCAAATGTTGAATATGCCGAGGTCATATCCAGCACCGATACCTCCTCGGTGCCAAGAACCAGCGCGTATTGCGGGTCCAACTCTGCTGTTACCCCGAGTCGGTTTGCCATCTCGGCAACGCGATCAGGCGTAACAAGGTTGACCATTCCCGCGTACACGGTGTTCGAGGACTTCCAAGTGGCTTCTTCAACGCTCAGCACGCCAAGGTCAGACTTTCCGAAGTTCTGCGGCGACCAGAGCTTTCCTGGCTCTGTAAACACACCCGGGAATTGCGTGGTTGGGGGGGAACGGAAGGCAGACTCAATGGAGTACCCGTCTTCAATAAAGGCTGCGAGAGCGAAGGGCTTGAAAGTTGAACCGGGCTGCCGGCCAGAGCCGCCGCCTGCTTTACCCAATGCCAGGTTGACCTTGTTGTTAGCAAAGTCTGTTCCCCCAACCATGGCTCGAACCTGCCCTTGCTCATCAACTGCGACAAGCGAGCCCGAGGGCCCGTCTGCTTGGCTAAGCGTGCCCGTCACGGCCTTATATGCGTCCTCTTGCATCTCTGGGTCGTAGGTGATGTACACCCGAAGGCCTTGGGTCTCTGCACCCGAGCCGAACCGTTCTCGCAGTTGTTTGCGCACCAACGATACCCAGTATTCAGACCCGTACTCTGCGTAGCGAACGTCCCCAAGATCAGTTTTTTCTGCCGGACGAGGCAGAACCGTCATGGTCTGAGCGTCACCATCGGCGTTGGTTGGACTCGACACCCAAGGCACCGCATCAGCAGCATCAGCTTGGGATTTGGTGATGTAGCCCTCCGAGACCATGCCGTTCAGAACAGTCTTGCGGCGACGCGTTGCCTCTTTCGGATCTCTCGTTGCCTCGGCTGTTTCCGGCGAACGTATCAAGCTCGCCAAATACGCCGCCTGATGAACCTGAAGGTTCTCCACGCCAATGCCGAAATACGCTCGGCTTGCCGCCTCGACCCCATAGGCGCCGCGCCCAAAGTAAATCTCATTCAGGTAGCGGGTCAGGATGTCTCGCTTATCAAGTTCGCCTTCAAGCTTGACTGACAGCACTCCCTCTTTGAGTTTGCGAGTCAGGGTCCGCTCCGAGCTGAGATAGGTCAGCTTGACGTATTGCTGTGTGATGGTGGAACCACCCTGCTTTGATTTACTTGAACCCAAAACCGATTGATAGACCGCCCGAGTGACCCCAGCGGGGTCAATCCCGCCGTGATCAAAGAAGTTCCGATCCTCTGCTGACAACACAGCCTGCACCAAAACCGGCGGGAGTTGCTCGTACTCGACATTGACACGGGCTTCAGTGGCAGAAAGCTTGGCCATGGAATTTTGAAAATCACACTCGTTATTCGCCACGTTGATATCGCAGACAAACGTGGTCTCCATTGACCTCTTTGCCGGCGGGAGCTCAATTGTGCTGAGAGCCATCCAAAGTCCGCCGAGCGACACCACCATCAACACCAGCACCACATAGGCAGGCCGGCGCAATCGCCAGAGGAAACTGCGTGATGAGGACATCGCACCATTCTGGCCCGTGAGGGGACAAACCTTCCATCTGAGCTGAGGGTGCAATCAGCTACCCAGCTCTCATTGGTAGCTACTCCGCTAGAGCGGGGCGACCTGCAACAGGTGATTCCACCGGCACGCGGTGCAAACTTCAACAGTAAAACAGCGCCGATTTTGCCGCTCTGAAGCCAGTTTCTGCAGCTCAGCACGAGTCTTTACTGGTCTTCCACCCGGAGGTAAACGCGGTCCGAAAACAAACTTCACGACCCGCAAGGTTGATTCATCACAGACCGGGCAGGCCACGGTGGAGCGCTGCGAACAATGCACTGCAATGCGCATGAGTTCAGAATGCGCGTCGCAGACATCTCCGCGAGAAAGTTCACCGGCGCGGTAACGAAAGAGCAACTGCCTGCGGGCGAAGCGGTAGTCCACGCTGCCTGGGGCTTTTCCCGGGCGTCCAGAGGATTCAGGCTGAAGGAACGGCACGACGCTCACGATACTGCTCGGTGGGGCATCCGCGGGTCAGCGCGAAACCTCCGACAGACTTTCGGCCAATGTCTGACTCGAGCTCAAAAGCCCCCCTTCCGCTTCGCCACCCTTCTGCGGGAAACCTAGATACGCGCCCCACCCTGCTACGCGCGGGTGACGGCCCAACTCCGCTTCCGCCAGCGAGTTTCCCCCATGGTGCAGAGGCTCCCCTCGACACTGTTCGGTTCGCACCAGATGTTGATGACAGTATTTTGAGCAAGCTCGTCGGATCAGTGGGGCCGCTTGAAGGCAAGCGGGTACTGGACTTGGGATGTGGGGCTGGCGGGTGCTCGCTGGCTCTGGCTCGCAAAGGAGCCCATGTCATAGCCGTCGAAGGATCCACCGCACGGCTTACTCAGGCCCGGGCCGCTGCCGAAATTGCTCAGCTAAAGGTCGAGTTCCATCACAGCGATCTGGCCGATCTGGCATTCCAGCGCGCGGATAGCATCGACCTTGTTATTGCTGTGTATTCCCTGTCTGGCGTACAAGACCTTGGTCGAGTCTTTCGACAACTGCATCGCATCATGAAACCAGAAGCTGCACTTGTCATGTCAGTGCCGCACCCGTTTTCGTTAATGCTCGAGCTTGACGCCGATGAGCAATCCACTCCCTATCTCACCCGCACGAGTTGGCATGACCAGGCCATTTCATGGCGAGCAAGTGGTGACGAAGGGGTCACGCACGTCCATCAAGTAAGTGAGCTTTTCACAAGCCTGATCCGAGCGAACTTTCGAGTGGACACAATTGTCGAGCCCGAGGCTGTCACTGGTCCCGCTGCCACTCGACCGCCGAGCGTGCACTTTTCAGAATTGGCGAACTGGGTTCCGAGCAGTCTCGTGATCCGAGCACGCAAAGAAGGGACCTGAGTCCCTGGCTCATTTCCTGCGAACTACCACGACTGGGCAGTGCGCATGATTGACCGTGTAGGTGGTCACCGATCCGATGAGCAGGCCCGCAAACCCGCCATGTCCTCGGGATCCAACTACAAGTAGATCGGACTCTTTAGAGGCCGAGATCAGCAACTCACCAGCATGGCCCTCAAGGACCTCTGTGGTGACGTCAACACCATCAAGGTCACCAAATTCGCGCACTGTGTCGACGGCTGCACCCAACATGATGTTGGTAGCGGCTGCGTAATCAGACAAGTCTGTGGTTGCCATCTCATAGCCAGTGCTCAGAATCGCTCCCGAGAAGACTGCTACGACATGAAGAACAGATCCACGAAGCTTCGCTTCCTTTGCAGCCCAGCTCAGGGCACTCACCGACTGCTCTGATCCGTCTACTCCAACCACAATTCCAGCCACTACTACTCCTTCGTCTGAGCCTTGTCTCCAAAGCTTTGCGGCAACAGGCTAGAGGGTAGCGGTCCTGCAGGGTTCTCTGGCTGCTGAGCCCACCAGTCATCAAGGTCGGCCACGGCTTGCTCCTGAGAGACCGGGCCGCGTTCAAGGCGCAGTTCCAAGAGGTAGCTCAATGCCCTCCCCACGACCTGGCCCTGAGTCAGCCCCAGATGATCCATCACCTCTCGACCGTCAAGGTCTGGGCGGATCGACTTCAATTCTTCTTGCTCCCCTAGTTGAGCAATGCGCAGTTCAAGGTCATCAATTCGGCGATTGAGCGAATCTGCTTTTCGTTGATTTCTAGTGGTGCAATCAGCGCGGGTTAGAGCCAGTAGCTCGGGGAGTAATTCCCCAGCGTCACGAACAAACCTGCGCACCGCCGAGTCGGACCAGCCCATGTCATAGGTATGAAATCGCAGGTGGAGGTAGACCAGTTGCGATATCTGCGCAACCATCTCATTGCTGAACTTCAGCGCCTTCATTCGTTCCCGTGTCATTCGGGCACCAACGACTTCGTGGTGATGAAACGAGACCCCATTCGGGCCAATCGCCCGAGTAGCTGGCTTGGCAATGTCATGAAAGAGCGCTGCAAGGCGCACGAGAAGCTCCGCAGGGGCTTGTGCGACCACTGCAATAGTGTGAGTCAGGACATCCTTATGACGGTGAATGGGATCTTGTTCCAACCGCATGGCCGGCAACTCAGGGAAGAAGTGTGCCGCTAGGCCAGTGTCGTGCAAGAAGTACAAGCCATCTGATGGATCGGCCACAACCACCAGTTTGCAGAGTTCATCTCGGACGCGTTCGCTCGACACAATAGAAAGCCGGTCAGCCATGGCCTGCACAGCGACAAGCAACTCGGGCACGGCCTGTAACGAGTACGAAGAGATGAACCGTGCAGCGCGCATCATCCGAAGGGGATCATCGGAAAACGATTCCTCAGGGGAAATCGGGGTACGCAACACTCCCTCAGCTAGGTCCTTCAAGCCGTCAAACGGATCAATCAACGTCGGTTGATCCCCCGTGATTTCGATTGCCATTGCGTTCACGGTGAAATCACGCCTTGAAAGATCCGCATGGATCTCACTGGTGAATTGCACCTCTGGCTTACGGCTATCTGGCGAATACGTTTCTGCCCGATGAGTAGTGATCTCGTAGGTGCAACCGTCGATTTCACAACCAATGGTTCCAAAACGCTCACCAGTAGCCCAGACTGCGGAAGCCAAAGGCCTTACCAGCGCTTTGACCTCTTCTGGAAGCGCATCAGTGGTCAAGTCAACGTCGTTGCTCGGGCCTTGACGATCCAGGAGTAGATCACGAACCCGGCCACCAACGAGGTACAGGCGCTTGTTGTTATTTTGGAAGACCTCACCGAGCGGCGCGAGGGCATCAAGTTCCTGTTTTGCTCTCGCTGGAATCACTCGGCAAGGCTACCGGCGCGGCAAGAGGTCTCGTGACCTATCCTTAGCCGAGCGATCGGAGCGATCGGAGCAGCAGGTGCAGGAGACCTAGTTCAAGCCTATGAGCACGCGTCAGACCCTGACTCTTGGAAACGAGCGGTTTCATGTGGGCCCCTGGCACGCAGATCCCGGCATTGCCTATCTCACGGTTAAGTCGAACGTTATTGAGCCATCTGCTCAGGGACTCAACGCCTGCGTTCAACGAATTCGCCAAGATGGATACTCATCGGTCATTACAGCAGCGCTTCACCCGCTAGAAGCACGCCCCTACTTCGCAGCGGGATTCTTGGAATATGACCGCCTTCGAGTGCTCTCTCATGATCTCGGCCGAGTCGGAATGATGGGGAACTCAAAGCCGGCAGGGGTGGAGATTCGCAAGGCCAGGCGATCGGACCGTGCCCTTGCTCTGCAGGTTGACAAGCTTGCCTTCCCTCGCTTCTGGCGACTCGATGCCGCGGGCCTTGACGAGGCAATCTCGGCTACCCCTCGGACGCGGTTTCGCCTAGCCGAGGTTCACGGCCAAGCCATTGGGTACTCAGTTATTGGCCGATCACGCAACCAAGGCTTTCTGCAACGGCTTGCTACTCACCCCGACTACGCAGGCACCGGAGTAGGTTCAGCGCTTGTGGTTGACGCTTTGCTCTGGGCTCGCCGTCGAAAAGTCACTCGTGTCTTAGTCAATACTCAAACAGATAACCAGCGCGCCCTTCGGCTCTACAAGCAACTCGGGTTTCAGCTCACCCCAACCGACCTAGTTGTGCTGACCAAAGACTTGCCGTGAGATCACTTCGCACAAGCCTTGGCCGGCGAACAACAGTCAAGCTGCTGACTGTGTGCTGCGGCGCTCTTGCGATTGCCATCGCGGGCGTCTCCCCCGCACTAGCCAGCAACGCTGCGCCGACTCAGCAACCCGAAGAAGTCCTCCAGATCAGCTCGATTTCGCCTTGGGTAAACTCCACAGGCGAGTTTCAAGTTCGATTTGACCCGACGGTAGAGGTTCCCCCCGGGTCGATACTCACCTACACCGTTCATCAGGGCCTACAACCGACCCGCTCGCAAACCCTGCGAGACAAAGTCGATGGGGTTATCGACGGTGCTTCGGCCGGCAAGGTTCTACAGAGCCCCGTATCAAAGCCGCTTATCGAGTACGGGGACCCTGCGAATGGCTCGGTTCTCACCATCCCAATTCGTTCGAGTCCCGATCAGGACCGCCTCCGTGTACTCCTTCCAAAGGCAGGTATTCACCCTGTGGAGTTGGTCCTCACTAGCGCGGAAGGTCCCGAAATCTGGAGCCAAGTCGTGTTCTTGAATCGACTACCCACGAATTACTCCACGCAACAGCAAGACCCAAGCGCTGTCGCAGTGACCCTGCTGGTACCCATAGAAACAGCGCCAAGTCTTGACTCAGCCGGACTCGCCGCCTTCGGCGTTGAAGACCGCTCGCGCATTGATGCTGCAAGCACCCTGCTCGAGGAGGTACCCCAAGCGCCGCTGACCTTGGGACTCCGCCCAAATACCCTCGATGGTCTCGTCCGCAGCAAAGAGCCCTGGGCTGAGCGGTTTGTGAACGCTCTCACCTCGGCTCTGTCACCACCCGAGGCTGGGCCACCCGCTACTGCGCAACCGTCACTACTCTCGATGCCGTATGTCCACGTGAGTACTGCTGGGCTCGTTTCGACTGGAGCCGCAGCCGATTTGCAGCGAGAAATCGCTCTGGGCGACCGGGTCACCCGGCAAATTACTTCGACTCAGGCGCTCCAAGGAATCTGGGCCTTAGATGACACGCTCAGCCCCGAGTCGGCCCAAGTACTCGCTGGCTTCGGCAACACGGCATTTCTCGTAAATCCTGCGCAACTTGAACGACCTGCGAACCTGACCGAGCAACAAACCATGACTTCGGGTAGCCAGCTTGGCAAGGATTCCGGCCTGCGGGCTCTGGCATATGACACTTTGGTTTCTGCCCGGTTCGCTGACTCTGGGGTCGATCCGGCTCTTCGAGCACATCAGGTCATCTCGATCATCATGGCCGCTTGGTTCACCGCCCGGAGCCCAGGGTCAGAAAGCTTCTCGGCAGGCGGGGCCGCTCTTGGATCAGTCATTGTTATTCCGACCACTATTGACCCCGCTGTTATTTCGGCACTCGAGCCAAGCTTGCTGAGCGGTGGTCCACTGCAAGTCCTAGCAAATGCGGCCCCTCTCGGACCTGCCTCGACCAAATCTGCAGAACCGGTGGTGCAATTGGCGCCAGTGGTTGCCCCCGATGAAGGACTCGCGGTTACTCAAACCACTGAAACGCGAAGACAGATCACTGCCTATCGCACGATGACTGCCTCACCTGAGTCTGAGGTCGAATTATGGACCCGCATGAACGCTCAAACACTGGCCACTGAACTAACTGCTGCGCAACGCCTCGGCCTGCACAACTCAGTGCGATCACAGCTTGCTAGGAATTTGGCCGAAATAGAACTTCCACCGCCACGGCAGGTCACTATAACTGGCCGCAGCACCGATATTCCGCTTCGCTTCCGCAACAACTTGCCTTACGAAATCAAGCTCCGCCTGATAGCTCGATCTACTCGACTCGCAGTGGCCGGTGGCGATTCCCAAGAAATTGTTCTGGCACCAGGCGAAAACCGAATTGACCTAGCAGTAACAGTGCGGGCCCCTGGCGAGTCGGACCTGCGGATCAAACTCCTCTCGCCGAACGAGGAACTCGAAATTGGGCAGATCGAACTGCCCGTTCGAGCAACTGCAATTTCTGGAGTGGGAGCTGCGTTATCGGCAATCTCGATCCTGTTCTTGCTGCTGTGGTGGACCCAAGCTCACCGGCGACGTAAACGTGCCGCATCTCGAACTGCGGGTGATCACCCCGCTCTGGTCGCGCCCCTAGTGCCACCGTCAAATTGACTGCAAAGCTTCCACAAAAATCCCCCGTTGGCCCGATAGCTTAGGGAGTGGTGGCTGATGGACGAGCGAGGCCGAACCCGACTGATGTGACGCGAGTAGAAGCCGCGCCGGTTCAGGGTTTTGTCGGTCTCACACTGTGCGGACGATACGAGTTGCATGGTCTCATCGGATCGGGTGGCATGGCTCAGGTCTGGGATGCGACTGACTTGATTCTCGGCCGCGAAGTTGCAGTCAAAATACTGCATCCTCACCTTTCTGGCGACGAAGCATTCGTCACTCGATTCCGGGCTGAGGCCGTTTCGGCGGCTCGGCTGAGCCATCCAAACATTGTTGGTGTCTACGACACCTGTTCCGATAACGGCAACGAAGCAATTGTTATGGAGTTGCTCGATGCCACCACCTTGCGCACCTACCTTGATGAGCATCACATCGTTGATTCCGATACCACGATTCGCATAGGCCTCCGCTTGTTAGATGCCCTTGAGGCTGCCCATCGCGCAGGCCTCGTACATCGAGATGTCAAACCCTCAAATATCTTGCTGTGTGTTGATGGCCGGGTAAAGATCGCCGACTTTGGGATTGCCAAAGCAGAGGACCAAACCGAACTAACCCAGGACGGTGCCTTGGTTGGTACAGCTACCTATTTGTCGCCAGAACAGTTGCTCGGCAACAAAATCGATGGTCGCGCCGACCTCTACTCCCTCGGCATCGTCATGTACGAATGTCTGACCGGCAGAGTCCCCTTTCAAGGAGACACGGGTGCAGCGGTTGCCCTAGCACGGCTTCATTCCGTTCCCCTTGATCCGCGTAGGGTCCGAGCAGATGTTCCCGCCGACTTGGCAGCAACAGTCATGCGCACTCTTGAACGAGACCCCGATGATCGCTTCAACTCTGCTGCTGATCTACGGGCGGCACTGCTGAATACAAGTGTTGAGACCCAGCCCGTCAGGAGCAGGCCCCCTGTACAGATCGACCCCGATCCCACAGATCCGGGTGAGTCATTCGCAAAATCCGAGCGCAAATGGCTCTATCCGGCGCTCTTTATTCTGCTCGTTGCCACTGCCTTGGTGATTGCAGGATTACTCGTGCGGGAGACCACCCTCGATGACGAATCCAGCGGCAGTGCGAGCAGCGCAACCACTTCTATTCCTGCATCAAGTGAACTCGCCATTGCTGATGCAATCCCGTTTGACCCACAGGGCAAGGGCGAACCCGGAGAAAACAATCAACTCAAAGCAAACGCCTTTGACGGTGACCCGAAGACGGCTTGGCGGACCGAGGGCTACGACACCGCAAACTTCTTTGGCAGTAAGAAGGGCGTAGGCCTTGGGCTGATTCTGGAAGAACGTGCTCTCATTGATCGGGTACTCATAGAGGGCTCAACAAATGGGTGGAGCGGATCGATCTTTGTGATCGATGCCGAAGATCTAGATGGGGTTGATCCAGCCACATCCAAGCCAACTGCAACCTTTCAAGATGTCAGTGGCGCAGTGGATCTTGACTTGACTCAGCTCGACGCATCCCAACGCACCGGTAGTTCTGTTCTGATCTGGATTACCAACCTTGGTTCACCCCAAGAGGACAACCGTCACCGCGTAGAAATCGCCGAGATCACCTTGACTGGTTCTGCAGCCACAAACTGAGTGAAGCCCAGCATGTTCGGCTGATCCCACTAGAGTCTGAGGCAATGCCGGAAGAACCCGTAGCTCCCGAGACCACTGACTGGACTGATCAGGTTACCGACCTGATTGTTGACTCTGTAGACAAAGTCCGTGACCGCGCAACTGGGCCGATCTTAGAATATTCAAGGATTTCGGTACATGCCCTCGTGGCGCTGATTCTGCTCACACCCGTGGGCATACTTATGCTGATCGGTACCATCCGCTTGCTGACCTGGGCTGTCGGTGAAGCTTGGATTGCCTACACAATCCTGGGAACGATTTTCGTTCTGATCGGCGCCTTCCTCTGGTCGAAACGATCCAAATTACCGCTGTAGACTGATAGGCCCGCAGAACAAAAAGGGCCACCATGTCTCCCGAGAACTCTTCCCCTACCGCTGAACCGATCCCTCGCAAGGTCATCATCATTGGATCTGGGCCCGCTGGCCTAACAGCAGCTATCTACACGGCCCGCGCCAATCTCAAGCCGCTCCTGATCGAGGGCGAGCCATCCTCAAACAGCGACCAGCCAGGCGGACAGCTGATGCTGACCACTGATGTTGAGAACTTCCCCGGATTCCCGACCGGAATCATGGGCCCCGAGCTCATGGCGAACTTTCGGGAACAAGCCGCCCGATTCGGAACCGAGATCCTGACCTCGAAAGTCTCCAAAGTTGACCTGAGCCAGCGGCCATTCAAGGTTTGGATCGGCGACAGCACTGCAGAGCCAACCTATCTAGCCGAAAGCATCATCGTTTCAACAGGCGCTCAGTCGCTGATGCTCGGCCTAGAGGCAGAAAAGCGGCTCCTTGGCCATGGCCTTTCCACATGCGCCACTTGCGATGGCTTCTTCTTTCGCGATCAGGACATAGCCGTAGTTGGCGGCGGCGACTCTGCTGTGGAAGAAGCCATGTTTCTTTCAAGATTTGCAGCGACCGTAACGATTATTCATCGCCGAGACGAGCTTCGAGCATCCAAAATCATGCAGGACCGGGCGCACGACAACCCAAAAATCAAGTTCATCTGGAACACCGTGGTTGAGGACATACTCGGCGAAAGTTCCGTTGAGGGCCTAGCACTCAAAAACCTGCTCACTGAGGAACAGAGCACTGTTGGATTCACTGGTGTCTTTGTAGCGATTGGCCATCGCCCCTCAACTGACTTGTTCAAAGGACAACTGGACCTAAAAGAGAATGGCTACCTGATCACTCAGGGCAGCAGCTCAAAAACAAATATCGAGGGAGTCTTTGCCTCGGGTGACGTTCAAGATGACTACTACCGTCAAGCAATTACTGCCGCTGGTAGTGGCTGCATGGCCGCTATTGACGCCGAACGATTCCTAGAGGACCAAGGCCACTAGTATCTCTGTCAGGTTGCGAGCCTGCTCGCACCACCGCCCCAAGTAACGAGAGGACATCTAATGTCGGGTTCAATCAGTCAACTCAGTGAAGCGACCTTTGCCGAGCAGGTCAACAGCAGCGCCGAGCCAGTACTCGTAGACTTTTGGGCCGAGTGGTGTGGCCCGTGCAAGACGATCGCTCCCATCCTCGAAGAGATCGCAACAGAACAAACTGGCTCTCTGAAGATTGCCAAGGTCAATGTCGACGAGAACCCTGGCCTAGCCCGTGAGTTTGGCGTTCAGAGCATACCCACCATGATTCTGTTCAAAGATGGCGAGATCGTGCAGAAAATAGTCGGAGCAAAGGGCAAAGAGGCGCTCCTAGCTGACCTCCGCCCACACCTCTAACCGCTTCATGCTACCGAACATATGTTCGATAGCATGAGTCTGCTCCCCTAATTTCTGGAGTTTTGTTATCACTCTCGCCTCGCTTCCGTTGATCGCAGGTTCTACCGGGCCTGACGTAGCTGACCTGCAGCGAAGGCTTCAGGCTGCAGGGTTTTCTGTCTCTGATGACCCCGGGAACTTTTCGTCTGCCACTCAACTGGCCGTGCAGGAGTTCCAAAAGGCAA
>CAMDAT010000061.1 GCA_945888825.1 Bifidobacterium breve
GCTGCTCCCGACCCTGTCAGATGTAGACCATCTCTCGCTGTCAATCCTGTCGATCCGGCAGTAGCTGCATTCCAATCCAACACGGTCACGTTGGGATGCCCGGCTGCTACTTCTCGTACGGCTTGATTTGCAGCGGGGTAATAATCGCGGACCTCTCTAATGGTCAGCCAGTACACATGCGGAACCCCTGCCGTGGAGCTCAGAATCTGCTCAACTTTCTGACGGTACGCGGCCGTGTTACCGGCATCATTGGCACCAAGGTTGATCACTAAAGAGTCCGTCAGTTCCATCCAGTGAGAGTCAATTGCGGCTGCGCCTGCCGAGGTTGACCGGCTGACCGCCGCATCAAAATTGATCCCCCATCCAGCGTTGCTAAATGCTGCGACCATGGGTCCTTGAGCTCCCAAAATGATGCTGTCTCCGACGACCACAACGCTGCGTTGTTGAGCACCCGAGGGAGCAGCCCAGCTCAAGCAAGCAGCAACAACAACACCCGTAACAAGCAGTGCCAACAAGCGCTTCATAGGCAGCAAGCGTTTCACCGGCGCCGGTCCTTTTGATACAACACCACAGCCTGTTTTACTGGAACAAGATCGCGGCGATAGTGCCGGTGTACCGAATCGACATCTTCTGCCGCTTGCGACTGCGCTCGCTCAAGGGCCTCACGCAGAACTTCAAGCTCGTGCTCAAGTTGCAACACCCGCTTCACTCCAGCCAGGTTCATTCCCTCCCCAGTCAGATCTTGGATTCTGCGAAGCAACGCAATGTCGGCCTCGCTGTAGCGACGACTTCCCCCACGGGTTCGGCCGGGGTCAAGTAATCCCTTGCGCTCGTAGATTCGCAAGGTCTGCGGATGAACACCCGCAAGCTCCGCAGCTACAGAAATGACATAGACGGCACGATGTAACTCAGCCATGAGCAGCATCCAGATGTGCGCGTGGGGACTCCGAAGCAAGTGCCGCATAGTCCTGCAGCGCTTCGCGCTCCTGTGCGGACAGGTTCTGAGGGATGTCTATTTCTACGGTAACGAGCAGGTCTCCCTGCGTCTTGGCCCCTGCAACTCCGCGGCCTCTCACCCGAAAGGTACGACCACTTGCCGTTCCCGCAGGCACGCGGATGGTGACTGGCTCGCCCTCGGTTGTAGGCACAGAAATATCTGCACCGAGTACGGCCTCGGGATAGGTAATCGGCAGAGTCACTGTGAGGTGATCGCCTTTGCGGCCAAAAAGAGGATGTGACTCGACATGAACTCGCACGTATAAGTCGCCGGCCGGGCCGCCATTTGCCCCGGCGCCACCCTTGCCTTTGATACGAATTTTTTGGCCGTCTCGGACCCCTTGTGGAATGCGAACTTTGACCTGCCGAGGCCGACGCACGGCACCAGTGCCAGCACAGATCATGCATGGAACCTCAATCACCCGACCTCGTCCACCGCAGGTTGAACAGGGTCGACTGAACGAAAAGAAGCCTTGGTCTTCGTCGACGGCGCCCTTGCCATGACATTCGGGACACACCTTGGGCGAAGTTCCCGGCGCTGCACCGCTGCCCGAACAGTCGGGGCAGCGCACATCCGAGGTGACATTGACTGTAGTAGTCGCCCCTCGAATCGAATCGTCAAAGGCCAAGTGAAGATCGGCTTCGATGTCGGTTCCTCGGCGGGGTCCAGAAGGTGGCGGCTGCTGCTGTCCCCTTCCGCCGCGACTAAAGAGATTGCCGATCAGATCAGAAATATCTCCGCCGTCGAATCGCGCTCCGCCCGGACCGCCAAAGCCAGGGCCACCTGGTTGGGTACCGCTCGGGCCAAAGCCCTGAGACATTGGCCCCACACGTCGCGCCTCGTCGTACTCTGCACGCTTGTCTGCATCTCCGATTACCTCATACGCGGCTGAGACCTCTTTGAATTGGTCCTCTGCGGCAGAGTCCCCAGGGTTCGCATCTGGGTGCAACTTTCGAGCAAGTTTGCGATAGGCCGCAGTGATCTCTTTTGCAGTGGCTTTGGGTGCCACGCCAAGGAGCGCGTAGTAGTCCTTCTCAAACCACTCTCGTTGCACGCGACTCACCTAACCTTTCAGCTACTCGTTCACTCAACCCAGGACTCTCAACCCAGAACTTTGACCATGGCTGGCCGCAACACTCGATCGTTCCAGAGGTAGCCCGTCCGAAGAATTTCAGTTACCACTGCGGCCTCCCCTTCGGATTCACCCTCCTCATGGATGACAGCTTCATGGATGTTGGGATCAAATTCCACGTCTGACTCGGCTACCCGGGCCAAACCCTGCTTTTCGAGGGTACTCAACAACTGGCTATAAATCGCTGCCGCATCCTGCATTCCCTGCACAGAGGCCGCTTCGCCTGCATCGAGGACTGGGAGCAGTTCCCGAGCAAGCTGTTCAGCAGCCCGGGCCCGCAGTTCCACATTTTGTTGATCCACGCGCCGCTTGTAGTTCTCGAAATCAGCCTGAACTCGCCGGGCAAGATCAAGGTACTCATCGCGCTCGGCCTCGAGCCTGCCAGCAAGCTCAACTGCCTCGAGAACAGCAGCATCAGCATCTGCTTCGGCGTCAATGATCTCTGCGTCGATTCCCAGGCTTTTGAGCAGGTCCTCCATCTCGGAAAGGTCGGCTGAAATATCGCCAAGATCCGGGGTAGGAGAACTCTGCTCTGGGTCGAGATCATCCTCGAGCGGGCTTTCGCCACTGCTCACTGGTTGTCCTGTGGCTGATCTTGTTCTGCAGCATCATCTTCGATGATCTCTGCATCGACTACCTCGTCATCCGAGGGGGCCTCAGCGTCTGAACTACCCGAAGAGGCGCTTGCGTCGCTCTGCGCAGCCTGCTCATAGAGGGACTGTGAGAGCTGCTGGCTTGCAGAGTTCAGAACCTCGGTTGCGGAGTTAATAGCAGCAGCGTCGCTGTTGTTGAGAGCCGCACGCACTTCGATCAGAGCGGACTCAACAGCGGCCTTCTGATCGCCAGGAACTTTGTCTCCCTGATCGGCGAGCAGCTTCTCGGTTTGGTACACCAGCGTTTCTGCACGGTTGCGAGCGTCGGCCTCTTCACGACGAGAACGATCCTCATCGGCGTGAGACTCTGCGTCGCGAACCATCTGATCGATCTGATCCTTCGACAACGAGGACTGCCCCGTGATCGTGATCGACTGCTCTTTTGAAGTGGCCCGATCCTTTGCAGCCACGTTCACGATGCCGTTCGCATCAATGTCGAAGGTGACCTCGATCTGCGGTACGCCGCGCGGGGCAGGAGGAAGATCAACCAACTGGAACTTGCCCAGCGTCTTGTTGAAATCAGCCATCTCGCGCTCACCTTGGATCACGTGGATCTCTACCGAAGGCTGGTTATCTTCAGCAGTCGTAAAGGTCTCGGTGCGGCGAGTTGGGATGGTGGTATTGCGCTCGATGAGTTTGGTCATCACGCCACCCTTGGTCTCGATCCCAAGCGACAGTGGGGTCACATCCAACAGCAGCACGTCTTTGACGTCACCCTTGAGCACGCCAGCCTGAATGGCGGCACCCATGGCAACAACTTCGTCAGGGTTCACTCCCTTATGGGGCTCATTTCCAGTGAGTTCTTTGACAAGTTCCTGCACGGCAGGCATACGGGTTGAGCCACCCACCATGATGACGTGGTCAACCTCGCCGGTGGTCAGGCCAGCGTCTTTGATTGCGTGATCAAATGCAACCTTGCAGCGCTGAATCAGGTCTGCGGTGAGTTCTTGGAACTTGGCACGAGGAAGCGTGTAATCCAAGTGCAGCGGCCCAGCATCGGTCGCTGTGATGAAGGGAAGATTGATCTGGGTTTGCGCAACCTGGGAAAGCTCAATCTTGGCCTTCTCAGCAGCCTCACGAAGCCGCTGAATTGCCATCTTGTCCTTGCTCAGGTCTACGCCGTGGTCCCCCTTGAAGGAGTCCACTAGCCAATCGATGATGCGCTGATCCCAGTCATCTCCACCCAAGCTGGTATCGCCATGAGTGGACTTCACCTCGAACACACCGTCGCCGATTTCAAGCACCGATACGTCGAAGGTTCCACCGCCAAGGTCGAAGACAAGAATCGTCTGATCCTCGTCTTCTTTCTCCATGCCATAGGCAAGAGCAGCAGCAGTTGGCTCGTTGATAATACGAAGGACCTCGAGGCCAGCAATCTGACCGGCCTCTTTGGTTGCCGTGCGCTGGGCATCATCAAAATACGCAGGCACGGTAATGACGGCCTGAGTGACCGAATCGCCCAGATAGGCCTCGGCATCTCGCTTGAGCTTCATCAGCGTGCGAGCCGAGATCTCTTGTGAGGTGTACTTCTTGCCGTCAATGTCGACCTTCCAGTTAGTGCCCATATGGCGCTTCACTGATCGGATGGTGCGGTCTGCGTTGGTCACTGCCTGGCGCTTCGCTACCTCACCGACAAGAACTTCTCCGTCTTTTGCGAATGCCACAACCGATGGGGTGGTGCGAGCGCCCTCGGCGTTGGGGATCACCACAGCTTCACCAGCTTCAAGAACGCTGACTACTGAGTTCGTGGTTCCTAGATCGATTCCTACTGCTTTAGCCATGCTGTCACGCTCCTATTTGTATGCTCTACGCCCAAACTAGGGCACTCTTGGGTTGATTTCACAACCGCAACGTGATCATGATAGCAAAGTTGAGTGTCATTGCATCAACTTTTGTGATGGTGAGTGATGCTGCCCTGAGAATCCTCTTGCTATCGGCCCAGCCTCTGCTAGGGGCCCAGCGTTTGCTAGCGGCTCAGCTTCTGCTTCAGCTTCAGCTTCAATCCGTTCGCAGATCTCAGCACCTGATAGCCACGCGAACCCGCAACGCTGAGGGCAGCAGCCGCTGTGCGGAGCCTCCAAAATTCCGCTGTACGGCGGAGTTCAGGGGCCGAGGCAGCGGCCTCACCCAAGTACACAGCCGCTCGTTGCGGGTCCTGTGCATCATTGAGCGACTGCCAGGCCAAAATCATGGCGATTCTCCCTGTAGTCAACGGTCGTAGTGCTGCCCGCTTCGGATCAACATCAGCGAACACCACATCCACCATGTTGCGGTACGCCGCATCAAGTGAGTCCAGATCGGTTGAGGAGTTTCCCTCGTGACGGCGGTAGCGAACCACCACCGTGGGGGTCAGCCCGACTCGCCAGACAGCCGCTATGCGAATCCAGAGTTCCCAGTCCTCAACGTCTACCCGGAAGCGGTCACGGTTCTCGGCAAAAACTCCAACCTGATCGAATACCTCGCGCCGCACCATGACTCCCGAGGCACCCACGGGGTTAACGCTCAGAAACTGCTCCCAGACGTCTCCTTGAATCTGTGACTTGCGGATTCGACCGGTTGATTCCCCGGCAGCGTCGACTACCTCATAGAACCCGTAGGCCAAACCGATTCTGGGATCGGCATCAAAACAGGAATACAACTCGGCCATTGCGCGTGGGTTCCACATGTCATCGGAATCGCAGAAAGCAACAAAGGCCCCTCTTGCCGATGCGATGCCTAGATTGCGAGCGGCAGACACACCGGCATTCTCTTGACGAACCACACGCACGCGATTATCCCCACGCTGCTGCACCCACCCGCTGAGATCATCCGATCCGCCGTCATCCACCAGGATGACTTCAAACTGGTTTTGCAGGCTTGGCGTAAGTTCTTGAGCCAGCACAGCATCCAAGGTGGCACCGAGAAACTGCAATGAGTTGTAACACGGGATCACCACAGAGACCTGCACGACCGTCAATAGTACGGGTTGTTGTCAACAAGTACCGTGTGGGCTAAGCCGCAACTACTACGAACGCACTGGAGACCCCCATGCATCAACTTGTCCTTCTCCGACATGGTGAAAGCGAGTGGAACAAACTCAACTTGTTTACTGGCTGGTACGACTGCGATCTGACTGACCATGGCCGCACAGAGGCCGCCGCAGCGGGTGAAATGATGGCCGAGGCCGGCTTCGCTCCCGATCTCTCGCATACCTCTTTGCAGGTGCGTGCAATTCGAACTGCAAACATTGCGCTCGACTCTATGCAACGGCTTTGGGTTCCAGTTCGGCGGAGTTGGAGACTCAACGAGCGTCACTACGGCGAACTCACTGGCGCTAATAAGGCAGAGACCACAGCGAAGTACGGGGCAGACAAGGTCAAGGTCTGGCGGCGTAGTTACGATGTACCGCCGCCCGAGATCACAGCAGAGAACAAGTTCAACCCAAATGATGATTCGCGTTATAGCGATCTTCCCCCCGAGTTGTTGCCCACCTCCGAGTGCCTTGCAGATGTTGTTGCGCGCATGATGCCGTACTGGTTTGACGCAATTATTCCCGACCTAGCAGCGGGTAAGCGCGTGCTTGTGGTCGCACACGGAAACTCACTGCGGGCGCTCGTGAAGCACCTCGAAGGCATCTCTGATGATGAGATCTCTGAAGTCAACATCCCAACAGGGGTGCCGCTGCACTACGAGCTTGATCAGGCCTTTCATCCCGCTGAGTCCAAGCCACTCGAGCAGCGGTACCTGCTTGATGCAGAGGCCGTCAGGCTGCGGGCCGAAGCCGTAGCGAAACAGGCCTCAGGCAGTTAACCCAGGCAGTTACGCGACTTAGGGCTGACTGGGAAGCTGAGGCTCTAGGTCAATGCGCTCTTCAACCTCTGCCCACAATCTGCGGTACGCAACTGCGGCCAGATTGTTGGGCGAGGCGAGCACAGCTGGGATCTGTTCCATCCCCATTCGCTCAACCGAGGATGAGGAGGGCACTGCCGCAAGAGCAAAGCGGCGGTCTCCTCGAACCTGTGCCACGAGCTGTCGATGAAGAACCTTGCGCTCATCGAGCATCGAGAGAAAAGCAAGAAACGGTAATCCCGGCCGATGGGCGTGAGTGAACTCCTCGAGCTGATCCAAACTTCGTACTGCTAACGGAGCAGGAATAATGGGAGCCAAAATCAGATCCGAGGCCCCAATCACGGATTCGGTGACGATCCCCAAGCCAGGGGCGCAATCCAGAATCACGACGTCGTACTTGCGGTCGAGTGGCCGTAGAAGCTTTCGCAAGACTCGTTCTGGCCAACGCCTCGTTGACAGCACCGTGTCGACGACTCGAAAGGACGGGTCAGCTGGCAAAAGGTCAAGGCGCTGATACTCAGTGGCACGTATAAAAGCCGCCAAGTCTCGTTTGCCGCCCAGCAGTCGAGTTGCTCCACCCTTGACCTTGGCCTGTGCTCGGTAACAATGCGTGGCCGCACCCTGAGGGTCTAAGTCCCAAAGCAGGGTTCGGTGACCTGAACGGGCCGACAGGATCGCCAAGTTCACCGCAGCGGCAGTCTTTCCTACGCCACCTTTGGCTCCAGCAACTGCAACCACCCTCATGTTTAGAACGCTCCTAGGAAATTAGATCCCTTCTATTCAACCTCAGTTAGAGGCCACCTGCACACAACTGCCTGACAGAACTGTTTCGCGCTGCATTCAGAGTGGCGAGCTTCTACTGTTTATACCCATGACAAAGTTCGTGGATGAGGTTGCAAATATTCCGCTGTTCTCAGCTTGTTCCAAGAAGGACTTGCAACGCCTCTCCCGAGCAGCGGACGAACTCTCAATCTCTGCAGGCACAGACCTGACAGTGGAGGGAACCATTGGACGCGAGGCCTTTGTGATTCTCTCGGGCAAGGCCGCCGTGCTCAAAGCCGGAGAGAAGGTAGCCACCTTGGGGGAGGGCGATCACTTCGGTGAACTGTCGCTTCTTGATGGCGGTCTGCGCACTGCAACTGTCACGGCTACCACCGATGTCACCGTGCTGGTGCTATCAAAACCTGCGTTCAACGGGGTGCTCGACGAGATCCCCACACTGGCGCACAAGCTGCTGGTTTCAGTAGCCCACCGGCTTCGCGAGTCCGAGCAATCGCTCAATCACTGAAACCCGCGATAAGTTCATTTCTGTTATGACTGTGACTGAATCGAAACAAGCTCAAGACGCAGAAGACAAGATCCCTGGGCCGGCCCGATTGCGGCCGAATCAGATCGCAATCCTCGTCGGCGTTGCCATTGGACTCGTGGTTGCGCTCTCTGGAGTTGCAGCAACCGTTTTCCAGTTCCATGACGAGAGCGCTGTTCAGCGCGAGGTCTTCGACAACATTCCAGGTCCGCTCAAGCTGGCCTTCTACACCATCATCCCGATGATGTTTGTCTATGGCGCCGTCATGTTCTCGTACCGGGTGCGCAACTGGGAACGGGGCGGACCAGACAAACGAGACATCACGCCGAAGAACGCCAAGGCACGCATGGGTCGCCTACGGGCAGGCCTCTACATGCAGACCCTGCTCCGCGATCCTGCTGCTGGAATCATGCACTCAATGATCTACTTCGGTTTCTTGGTACTGCTCGCAGTCACCTCGGTACTCGAAATCAACCACCAACTTCCTGAGTCGCTCAAGTTCCTCCATGGCACGGTCTACGAGGGCTACGCGTTTATCGGCGACCTAGCTGGAGCAGTGTTCCTCGGCGGAATCATCTGGGCGATTCTTCGCCGCTATGTGCAACGGCCATACCGCATCCGCATCAAGTCCAAGCCGGAGCACGCAATCATTCTGGGCACGCTCTTTGCAATCGGTGTGACGGGCTATCTCGCTGAGATGTTCCGTATTGCTCTGGATGGTCGGCCGAGCTTTGAGAAGTGGTCCTTTATTGGTTACCCACTCTCGGGACTAGTGGAGAATCTCAGCACTCTCTCGGGCTGGCATCAGGCAATGTGGATTCTGCACGTGTTCACATTTATTGCCTTCCTCGTGATTCTGCCCACCACGATGCTGCGCCACATCTTCACCTCTCCGCTCAACATGTATCTGTCGGTCAAAGATCGCCCGAAGGGCGCAATGAAGCCGATGCCAAACCTGATGGAAACAGAGCTCGAGACATTCGGAGCCTCAGTGGTTGAGGACTTCACTTGGAAACAACTCCTCGACACGGACGCCTGCACCATGTGTGGACGTTGTACCTCTGTCTGCCCTGCACATGCCACTGGCAAGCCACTTGACCCACGCGAGATCGTGCTCAAGTCGGGTGCAGTGATGGCTGCTTCTGGATCACCTGTGGTCTCGCCTCCGATCGGCGAAGACCCCCAGATTGTGATCGCCGCCAACTCACTGTTTGAACGCATCACGGCCGAGGAAGTCTGGGCCTGCACCACCTGTAAGGCCTGCGACGAGAACTGCCCAGTCAACATCGAGATCCTCGACAAGATCCTAGATATGCGTCGCTACCTCACCTTGATGGAATCAGACTTCCCGACCGAACTCGGTAACGCCTACCGGGGCATGGAGAATTCGGGCAACCCGTGGGGGATGTCACAGACTGACCGTGGCAACTGGGCAAAGAACCTAGATGGGATCACCATCCTTGATGGTGGGGACCCATTCACCGCCGAGTACCTGTATTGGGTGGGCTGCGCTGGGTCATTTGATGACAAGAATCAAAAAGTCACCCAGTCAATGGCCAAGCTGTTGCAGCGGGCCGGAGTCAGCTTCGCCATTCTCGGCCCATCCGAGAACTGCACCGGCGACCCTGCTCGGCGTTCTGGAAACGAGTACATCTTCCAGATGCTCGCCACCCAAAACATCGAGACCCTCGACGGCATGGGTGTTCGCAAAATCATCACCCAGTGCCCGCACTGCTTTAACACGTTAGAAAACGAGTACCCACAACTCGGCGGCAACTACGAGGTGTTACACCACAGCCAGTTCCTGGAAGAACTCATTGATACAGGCAAGCTCGACATGACTGGTGCCAAGCTCGAAGAGCGGATGGTTTACCACGACTCCTGTTACTTGGGACGGCACAACGATGTCTACATGGCACCGCGCAAAGTCCTCGGTTCGCTCAAGGGAATTGAGATTGTCGAAGCTGAGCGCAACGGCACCAAGGGAATGTGCTGTGGCGCCGGCGGCGCGCGCATGTGGATGGAAGAGAGCACAGGCAAGCAAGTCAACGTTGAGCGTTCCCAGGAACTCATCGCAACGGGTGCGACTCGCATCGCGACGGCATGCCCCTTCTGCTACATCATGATCGACGACGGCGTGAAGGCCCAAGGTATGGAAGAGGACCAGGTCAAGGTTGGCGACCTTGCCATGCACGTTCTTGAGGCCCTCGAGAACGCTGACCCCCTCGGAGACCGTGGTCTGCAACTCGAGGCCTGAGTGAGCGCCAGGGTGCTCGTCTGTGAAGATCAGCCCCACGTAGCCGACATACTGCTCGCTGTGCTGCGGACTGCCGGGTTCGAGGCAGAATCTTTGGCTCGCCCGGCGGAAGTACCGGAGGTGCTGCTTCAGGAATCTGTTGCAGTTCTGCTGGTCTCACTGAGTGGTTGCGAACCTGCAGCAACTACTGAACTGCTTGCTCAGCTTCGCGGCCGCCCCGAGCCAGTCCTCAACCAGGCTGCGATTCTGGTCATGAGCGATCAGCCGTTAGCAGCAGACTGCGGGGCTGATGCAGCGCTGCAGCGACCAGTGGATGCTCAGCGACTCGTGGACGCCGTCACTGAAGTCGCAGCAACAGGTTCCCTGGCACGGGAACTCAGAAGAAATACGGCTCGATAACGGGACTTAGCTGTCTGAGTAGTTCTCGGAGTACTTCGAGGCAACTGCGCCGGTTTGACCTTGGTATTTCGAACCAAGATCCGGGTGGCCATACGGGCGCTCGGCGGCTCGATCCATCTGTTCAAAAACCATCTGCGCAATCTTCATTCCCGGACGAAGCAGAATCGGCAGGTTTGCCACGTTAGACAACTCCAACACGATGACACCCGAGAATCCCGGGTCTACAAAACCTGCAGTGGCATGAACTTGCAGACCCATGCGGCCAAGACTGCTCTTGCCGTTGACGATGCCAACAAGATCATCGGGAAGGCCAAACCTTTCGGCCGTATGGCCCAAGGCAAACTCGCCCGGGTGCAGAACGAACGGCTCACCTACGGCAACCTCGACGACTTCCATCAAGTTCTCGTCGTGCACCATGGGGTCAATATGGGTGAGGCGACTGTTGCGCATGACCCGAAACTGCGTGCCAAGACGCACGTCTACAGAGGCGGGCTGCACAAGGTCAGGGTCATATGGGTCGATTTCCAGGCGGGCCTGGTCTACGAGAGCTCGAATAGAAGCGTCAGCAAGAATCATCGCCTCGCACCGTAGTGCGAGTTCGGCAGCCCTCCCGCAGCGAGAAAGGAATTTCTAGGGCTTAGTCCTGGTTGCTCGCGAGCTCCTCTGCGCCCTCTTGCCACCAGGTTCCAGCCGATGGCCCACCGTTACACTCTCCGTCGCTCTCGCCGGGCTGCTTAACCCACAACTCCCCAACCATGTTGATGCTCGGTGTATCAAAGGTTGGCTCGGTTCCAATACGCGCCCCCGATGGGTTGCACCATTCCCCTGCGGGAACCGTCCCGCCAGAGCGAGAGATGTCAACCACATAGTCCTTGCCGAGTTCGTTCGACAGGTCGTCGCCGTAGACCTGCACCTCGTTGAGGTGAACAAAGTTTGACACGTTGAGCGCAAAGCCATCGGCCTCTTCCACGCCAGCAGCACGCAGTCTTGCGGCCTGATCACTTACCGATTTCCACCCCGGATGGCCTCCGTCTACGTACACATAGGTCGAGGGATTGACCTTCAGTGCCTGAACTGCAGAAGCAATCAGTTCAGGATCGCCACAGTCCTGGGAACTGGCATCAGGCTCGGCTACCACAATCGCTGGGGTGTCACCGAGTCGTGATGCAAGGTCCTGCACAGCGCCTAGATACGCCGCTGACTCATTCGAACTGCTGCTGCTCGAGGAGTCCGAGTTAGACGAAAAACCACCGCAATCTCGCTGTGGCCGCAGGTACAGCACGAAGACCGGCACGGAATCGTTACCCTCCGCCTCGCTCAGCGCAGACTCAACGGCTCCCGGAGCAGTATCAGCATCAGTGAGCCACACTGCAGTGGGCGTAGTGGAAATGGACTTAGGAGCGATTGCGGGTGCGGAACTCGTGTCCGTGATCTGCATGCCAATAAACGGTCGCGTTGTGTCGCTCAAGTGATCAACGTCAAGGACGCAACCGGATGGATCGACCGTCACCTCTTGCGCCGAGTCACTCAGCACAAGGCTGCTCCATTCGGTATTTACCGGGACCTCGGAACTCTTTCCATCTGTGGTCACCTTGATGCCATTGGCGCAATCGCCCTGACTCTTCCACCGCACCCAGAGCCGGTTTGCACC
>CAMDAT010000062.1 GCA_945888825.1 Bifidobacterium breve
CTGCTGTTGAACCCCTTGCGCAAACCCTGTTGCAACACGAGGCAGTTTCACGCGCATGCGTTGCGGCGTTTTCGCATCGTCGCTTACTCAGGCTTCGCGAGCTCCTTGGACCCAAGCAGTGCACGGCAGCATCTCCAAAAGAGGTCGCTATGGTCATGGCGGCAGCGCGCCTGCGAAGCTCACCGCCGACATCGCCGGTCGACTATCACTGTGTTCAAGTACCCGTGAAGCAGAACGGTATTGCTTTGATTACCAAGGGCTTCGTGAAGACTGTCCATGAGCGCGATTGCCAGGTCCACGCATGGACAATTAATGAGCCAGAAGAAATGCACCAGTTGCTCGACCTTGGTGTCGACGGCATCATCACTGATCACCCGAGTCGATTACGAGCCGTGCTGTTAGAGCGCGACCAATGGACCTCGTAGACACCGATACCGGATCGACCCGGTCTGGTATTCGTGTACCCAGACTGCTCGCCATGACCCTGCTGACCCTGGCTTGTCTGCTCATGAGCCTGACGGAGGTTGGCAGCGCCAACGCTCTGGGACGAAATGCCCCGCCGCGCCTTTTTCAACAGCCCTCAGACCTACAGCCCTCAGATCCCGCACCTGGTCAAGGGCTCTCTGCAGCAGTCGCTGCAGTGCCGGCAAACTCAGCGGGGCTTGACGCGGCTTTAGCCGAGCGAAAGAAGCTGACTGAGCAACAAGAGCGAGCTCAGCAGGAGTTGCTGCGAACGGATGAAGAGATTCAGGGAGCGACTCTGCGGCGAGAGGCCTCCACAGAGTTGCTCGCTCGCAGGTCCGAACAGGTCACCAAGGCCGCCGAGACTCAGCAGAAACTGCGCGGCGCACTGAGGGTCATTGGAGTTGAGTGGTTCATCACAGGCTTCGGCAGACTCTCTGCATTAAACCCCGCAGTGAGTTCAGCGGAACGAGAACGCCTCGACCGAGCGCGTGTTCTGTCGGAGTCGGCTGCGAGTAGCACCATCAGCAAGGAGCGCTTCGCTCGGGAGTTGCTTCAACAACTGGAAGAGGAGCGCTCAGAATTGCAAGGCCAGCTTGCAGAGATAGAGGGCTCCCTGGGTCAACTCACTACGAAGTCCCAGAGCCTTACTGCTTCGCTGCAGCAACTCGGCGAACAGTTGACACAGAACGAAAAACTTGTGGCCGAGGCGAGAATGTCGGCAACCGTCAACGGAACGGACTTGTCTACTGGTGCCCTCGACGCCTACTGGCGTGCTGCTGTTGCGCTCCAAGTCAGCAATCCGAATTGCGCAATCCCATGGTGGGCAATTGCTGGGGTTGGCAGGACCGAGAGCAAACATGGCACATATCGCGGCGCATCACTTGGCAGGGATGGCCTTGTCTCGCCACCAATCTTTGGCCCTGAATTAGACGGTTCCAACTCCTTTGCCATCGTGCGAGATTCCGATGGTGGAGCACTCGATGGAACTGCCCGCACTGATCGCGCAGTTGGCCCGATGCAGTTTCTTCCTAGCTCTTGGAAAGCCGTGGCACGCGATGCAACGGGAGACGGCATTGCAGACCCACAGAATCTGTACGACGCCGCGCTTACGGCAGGCGTCTACCTCTGCCGAAAAGGCCCCGGCCTCAACCAAGAGGGACCACTTCGATCTGCCTATTTCAGTTACAACCGAAGTCAGCGCTACGTAGACATCGTGATGAGCCAAGCATTCGACTATCAGCGCTCGGTGCCGCTGGCTTGATTCTCTGCCTCAGCGATACTCAGGCACAGCGATTCTCAGCCACAGCGATACTCAGGCACAGCGATACTCAGGCACAGTTGTGCTTTGAGTTGTCATTGACTCAGTCGCCGTCGGATGTAGAGTCTGCCTACTGTGTGAAGAGCGTCACCTTTGCGGAGCAGTCCCTGATTCATCCGGGCGGTTCTTTTTTGGCGGTTTTCTTCGCAGCACATATCACCCGCTCCAGAACTTCTTGTCCTTAGGGGGAACACATGCAACGTCAAAAACATAAAAATACAAAATCACTTTTGGTGGTGAGTTCGCTTCTGTTTGTCGCCGTTCTCGCTGGCGCCTGCGGAGGCAGTAGCAGCAGCGAAAAAGAACCAACTGGCGACGGCTCAGGAAAGCCAACCCCCGGTGGGACTCTGACCTACGCCCTCGAGGGTGAGACCGCTGACGGTTGGTGCTTGCCCGAAGCGCAGCTTGCCATCTCTGGCATTCAAGTGGCACGGTCCATTTACGACACCCTCACTGCCCCCAACGAAGATGGCGATTACGTGCCGTTCCTAGCTGAGACGCTCACACCCAGCGCCGATTACAAACAGTGGACACTGACGTTGCGGCCCAACATCACCTTCCACGATGGCACTGCTCTGGACGCTACGGTTGTCAAGAACAACCTGGACGCATACCGGGGCAAGTACCCGGCACGCAGCGTGCTGCTCTTCTCGTTCGTCTTTTCAAATATCGCTGACGTGACCGTTGTTGACCCCATGACTGTGTCAATCACAACAGTTACTCCATGGGCATCCCTGCCCGGAGCCTTGTTTGGTTCTGGTCGAGTCGGCATGGTCGCCCAGTCACAACTTGATGACCCGTCAACCTGTGACACCAAGCTCGTTGGGACGGGGCCATTTACTCTGGTCAATTGGACACAGAACGAAAGTCTGGAACTCAAAAAGAACCCGAATTACTGGCAGAAGGACGCCGACGGCACCCAACTCCCCTACCTAGACGAGATTGTTTACAAGCCAACACCCGAGGGTGCTAGCCGTATCAACGGACTCCTTGCAGGTGACCTCAACGCCATCCAAATGTCTGGCGGCGAGCAGATCGATCAGCTTCGCACCGAGACAGAGGCTGGCAACATCAACTCTTATGAGTCAGACAAGTTTGGCGAAGTTAGCTTCGGTCAGTTGAACACCTCAATTGCACCGTTCAACTCCAAGACCGCTCGCCTAGCAGCCATCAAGTCCATCGATATGGAGGCTTATAACGCGACGGTCAACCTAGACGTCCTTCAAAATGCAAATGGTCCATTTGCTCCCGGAGGTATTGGCTACCTCGAGGACTCGGGTTACCCCACCTACGACCTTGCTGAATCCAAGAAGCTAGTTGCTCAGTACAAAGAAGAAACTGGCACTGATTTGGCTTTCACCCTGATAGCGACTCCTGACCCGGCAACCCAAGCTGCTGCTGCAGTTGTTCAGCAGATGGGCAAGGCAGCTGGAATCAACGTCACCATTACTGCTCTTGAGCAGGCTGCGTTGATTAGTACTGCCATCTCGGGCAAGTACCAGGCAATGGTCTTCCGCAACTATCCCGGTGGAGACCCCGATGCCAACTATGTCTGGTGGAAGGGTGGCGGCAACCCCGTCAACTTTGGCCGCTTTGACGATGTCGAGATCAATACCTTGCTCGATGAAGGTCGAGCAACTCCTGACAAGGCAAAGCGTCAGGAGATCTACGGCGATATCAATAAAAGGTTCGCCAGCGAGGGTTACAGCATCTGGTTGCAGTGGACCCTCTGGGACATTGCGACTGCGACTGACGTCTTCGGCACGCTTGGGCCCGACTTGCCTGATGATGCCGGAGCACCGTTCCCTGGTCTTGCCTCAGGACATCCGGTTACTGGGATGTGGATCCAAAGCTAGTTTGCAATAACAGCTTAGAAACACGAGTTAGTTACACCTGCGGTGATCGGGGCTCTTGCCCCGGTCACCGTGAATACTTCTAAGTCTCTCAGTCGAATACCACACCTAGTGGGAATTGGATCGAATGTTCATTCTGAAAAAATTTGGGCAACTACTAGTCACGGTCATTCTTGTGACTCTTTTTGCTTCGCTACTTTTAGAGTTGCTTCCCGGCGATCCCACTGAAGTGCTCATTCCTTCTGGCAGTGACCAGCAGCGAGAGGAGCTTCGCCAGGAACTCAAGTTGGATCAATCCTTTGCGGTTCGTTACAGCACTTGGCTCGGCAACTTCGCCACTGGCGATATGGGCAACTACTACACCGTGAGTTCTGATCGACCTGTATCTGATCGGCTCTGGCAGTCGCTTCCGGTCTCTCTACTCCTGATGTTCTACGCCCAGATGTTGGCCCTTTTCTTTGCGATTCCCTTGGGGGTAATCACGGCGTATCGCAAAGGCACCTGGTTGGATCGAACTTCTAATACTGCGGCGTTCGCTATGCTTGCGATCCCCAACTTCGCCTTAGGCTTTTTGCTGCAGTACTACTTAGGGGTCAAGCTCGGCTGGTTTAAGACCAGTGGGTACGCATCACCTAATGAGAGCCCGATCGAGCACCTTCAATACATGATTCTTCCCACGATCACGTTGGCCGTGGGTCAGATTGCCATTTACATGCGCTTGCTCCGCAGCGACATGATCGCCACCCTGCAGCAGGATTTCATCCTGATGGCTAAGGCCAAGGGCCTGAAGTCAAAGCGAATTCTGTTCCGCCATGCGCTGCGACCATCTTCACTCACGCTGCTGACCGTTGCTGGGCTCAATATCGGAACCTTGATCGGTGGGGCACTCATTGTGGAAGTGGTATTCGCACTTCCGGGAATGGGCCTGATGCTCTTTGAAGCTATCGGCCGGCGACAAATCGTTGCCTTCCAATCCATGGTGGCTGTTATCGCCATCCTCTACATTCTGGTGAATTTCGCCGTAGACCTGTTGTACACCGTTCTCGACCCACGGATTCGTAATGCAAACAAATCGTGATACTTCGATAGCCCATCTTGATCCATCCTCACTGCCCACCATTGAGGCGATCGAGGCACCCTCCTCGCATACTGTGCGCGGGGATCGCCTCGGTACGGCAGCTTGGGTTGCAATCGCGTGGATTGCGTTTCTTGCGCTCTTAGCAATCCTTGCGCCGGTTCTACCAATCCCCGACCCAAATCAGTCGTTCGTGGCCCTGGCCAGAAAGGGCCCAGCAGCGGGCCACTGGTTCGGCGGGGACGCAATTGGGCGCGATCTGCTTTCAAGGATTATCTGGGGAACGCGCTCCTCGTTCATCGTGGGATTCGGGGCTGTGGCTTTTGGCCTTTTAATTGGCGGCATGCTCGGGCTGATGACCGGTTTCTTTCGGGGGAAAGTCGACGGATTCATTACCCCGCTCATGAACGTGCTCCTAGCAATCCCGCAGTTCGTTCTGGCGCTTTCACTGGTCACCGTGCTTGCGAGTGGCGCCGGTGTCAACTCAACTCGCCGCCTAGCCGTGGTTGTTCTTGGGCTAGGAATCGTGTCGATTCCGTTGCTAGGGCGAATCACACGTGCGAACACACTTGCATGGTCGGAACGCGAGTTTGTGCTTGCGGCCAAAGCAATGGGGGCAAAGAACGGTCGGATCATGGTGCGAGAAGTGTTACCGAACGTGATGCCCGCCATGTTGTCCATCTCTCTGCTGGGTGTGGGAATCGCAATCGTGGCCGAGGGCGGTCTGAGCTTGTTTGGCGTCGGCGTTCAACTGCCGATGCCTTCTTGGGGAAACATCATCGCCGAGGGGCGCGGGCAGATGCGCAACTCTCCTCACATCGTGATTTTCACCTCGTTGATTCTGTTCCTAACAGTCATGGCTTTGAACTTCCTCGGAGACGCCGTCAATAGACGCTTCGGCGTGAGGGAGTCTGTGCTGTGAGTGTTCAAACGCCGATCAGCGGCTTACCGACACCAAGTGGTACCCCAGGTGCGCCCAAGCTTCTTGAGGTACGAGACATCGTGACGCGATTTACGACCGATCGGGGCTCACTCACGGCAGTGAACGGTGTGTCGCTCTCTCTCGAGCGAGGTCGAACCCTAGGAGTGGTGGGTGAGTCCGGCTCAGGGAAGTCCGTTCTCTCCCGCTCCATCATGGGCCTGCTACCTCGCTCAAATACTGAGCGTTCCGGGCAAGTGATCTTTGAAGGAAAAGAGATCTCTGGACTGAACGACACGGAGTATCGCGAGCTCTGGGGCGACGAGATGGCGATGATCTTCCAGGATCCAATGACTGCGTTGAACCCTGTCATGAAGATTGGCCTGCAAATTACGGAGTCGCTGCGTTTTCATCTCAATATGAGTAAGTCCGACGCCAAGGACACAGCTGTTGCGTTACTCAAAGCCGTCAAGATTCCCGAGCCTGAAAAGCGGTTCTCTTCCTACCCACACGAGATGTCAGGCGGAATGCGACAACGCGTCGTAATCGCGGTCGCTCTTGCCTGCGGTCCGAAGCTGCTCTTCGCTGACGAACCAACAACGGCGCTCGACGTTACCGTGCAGGCGCAGATTCTTGACCTGCTAGCTGAGCAACAGCGCGAGCGTTACATGGGAATGATCCTGGTCACTCACGATCTTGGCGTTGTGGCTGGACGAGCAGACGAGATAGCGGTTATGTACGCAGGCCAGATTGTTGAACAAGCGCCAACTGCTTTGCTCTTTAGCGAAATGAAGATGCCCTATACCGAGGCACTCATGTCAGCTATTCCAAAGCTCACCGACGCTTCGCATACTCGCCTGGCTGCTATCGGCGGCCGTCCACCGGACCTTGTCAACCCTCCAAAGGGTTGTGCGTTTAGTCCGCGATGCCCCTACGTGCAGCCAAGGTGCCATGAGGAGTCCCCCACCTTGACTCCTTCCCCTACGGCACCTGAGCACCTGTTCGCATGTTTCTACCCCATTGGATCACCCGAAACTGAAGAGGTTCGGTTACGGATCGCTGCGCAGAGGCTCATGGCTACCGCCCCGGAATTTGTTGCCGCACCAGCGAATACCCCTACCCCGGCACAGCAATCACCAGTTCCCGCACCTCCAGAGCAGACAGAGGGTATGTAGACATGGCAGGAAGCGGAACGGCCCACCTTCGGCAGCCCTCAGAGACACTGCTCCGGATTCAGAACCTGGTGGTCGACTTCCCAGCTGGCCGAGGCAAGAAAGTGTCTGCCGTTAGCAACGTCTCGTTCGACATTGCGAGCGGGGAAACTCTCGGCCTAGTTGGCGAATCGGGTTGTGGAAAGTCAACGACTGGCAAAGCGATTATGCAGCTTCCACGCCCGACTCGTGGCGAGGTCACCCTTGACGGAACTGACCTGTGTTCTCTGCGGGGAGAGCAGCTTCGAAATACACGTCCCAGGCTGCAGATGATCTTCCAAGATCCGATTAGCTCGCTGAACCCCCGACGCACCGTGATGCAAATCGTTGAGGAACCCCTCAACATTTGGAATATCGGCACCCCTGAGGAGCGGCGTCTCAAGGTGGAAGAGGTTCTCTCTGCAGTCGGAATTGATCCCGAGGCTGCCGCCGAGCGTAAGCCTCACGAGTTCTCTGGTGGTCAGTGCCAGAGAATCTCGATAGCTCGCGCTGTTATTACTGAGCCTTCAGTGATCATTTGCGACGAGCCAGTTTCTGCACTGGACGTGTCCGTGCAGGCTCAAATCCTCAATCTTCTTGAAGATATGAAGGCTCGTTATGGCCTGACATTGGTGTTCATTGCCCATGACTTGGCCGTGGTGAAGAACGTATCTGACCGTGTTGCTGTGATGTACCTCGGCAAGATGTGCGAGATCGGCAACCCAGACGCCCTCTACGCTGCGCCGGCACATCCCTATACCCGAGCTCTTCTAGCAGCCATCCCGTTGCCTGATCCCAACGCTTCGCTCGACACCGAACACCACCTCGAAGGTGACCTGCCTTCGCCGATCTCGCCGCCAAGTGGCTGCAGGTTTCGCACCCGCTGCCCCCTTGCGCAAGATATCTGCGCACAGGTTGAACCCCAGATGCAACACGTGACCGGTGATCAGTACGTTGCGTGTCACTTTCCTCTGCAGGCCGTCTCCGAGGTGCCCGTAGCACTCACCCAGTGAGGCTGCATCACCACCGGAGTACTTGGAGTACTAGCTGACCATGGAACTCAATGTGGCCAGCATCTGCGAGGCAATCGCAGCCAGGCAGCCAGATGCTGATTGTGTGATCTTTCGTGATCGAGTCTTTAGCTGGGCTGAAATTCAGAACAGGACCCGAAGGCTTGCTCAGGTCGTTCACGAAGCCGGAATTGGGCCTCAGCGGAGGAGTCCGCGGGTTCGTCCTCAGCACCTGAACAATTGGGAATCCTCGCAGTCTCATCTGGCTCTCTACATGCTCAATGGCAACGAATACCTCGAGTCCATGTTGGGCTGCTGGAAGGCGGGAACAGTCCCCTTCAACGTGAACTACCGCTATGTGGCCGAGGAGCTTCGTTATCTCCTCACGGACTCTTCAGCTGAGGGAATCATCGTTCACGAGCGATTCACCCCCGTGCTTGAGGCAGTACTACCAACCCTAAAGAAGCAGCCGAAACTCATCTTGCAGGTTGCCGACGGCTCGGGCTTCGGCCTTCTGCTAGGGGCAGTGGATTACGAGTCTGCGATCGCACAGGTCAGTCCAACCCTTCCAAGTTTTCTGACTGAGGGCTGGTCTGGAGATGACATGTACCTGTGTTACACGGGTGGCACCACCGGAATGCCCAAAGGTGCCATGTGGAGGCAGGCAGATTTCTTGGTTACTGCCCTTGGAGTTCGCAGTCGCACCGGCCATGAATTTCAGAGTCTTGATCAGGTCGTATCCGAGGCAACTGGTCGAGTTCGAGCACTTCCGGCTCCCCCACTCATGCACGGCGCAGCGCATTGGAATGCTCTGTCGGCATGGGTAGCTGGCGGGGCTGTCATCATCCAAAGCGTGGTCGACCATTTCGACCCCGAAGATGTGCTGAGGACGATCGAACAGACTGCTGCCACCTCCCTCCTCTTAGTTGGTGACCCCATGGCTAGACCGCTCGTGGATCAGCTTGGTAGAGATCGGGATTCCGGCTGCATAAGAGACCTGAGTTCCCTACGACATGTGTTGTCCGGTGGTGCAGTTCTTTCGCCGGGTATCCAGAATCAGCTCCTAGAGTTCTTACCCGAGGTGCAGATTTTCGATGTCTTAGGATCCACTGAATCTGGAAGGCAAGGCGTTGCGCGTCGCTCTTCGTCGAACAGCGTTGCTACTCGCTTCACCCCAGCCGTTACCTCGGTGGTTCTGAGCGAGGACCTCAGCCGTCTGCTGACACCTGGTGAGGATGAGTCAGGCTGGCTGGCACAATCTGGACGTGTGCCGCTGGGGTACCTCGGCGACCAGACAAAGACCGAGGCAACATTTCCTACAATTGAGGGAACCCGCTACGCAATTCCTGGTGATCGAGCACGTCTATCTGCAGATGGGACGCTCGAACTGCTCGGTCGGGACTCAGCATGCATCACAACTGGTGGCGAGAAGGTCTTTGCCGAGGAAGTCGAGACTGCTGTTAAGGCACATCCAGCTGTCTTCGATGCAGTGGTATGCGGACGGCCTTCGGAGCGCTTTGGTCAAGAAGTTGTTGCGATTATTCAGCTTCGAAGCGGCGCGAGTGCGAGCGATGAACAGATTCGAACAGTGGCGGCTGAGCACATCGCCCGCTACAAACTGCCACGGGTTATTGTGCGTCGCGATCAGATCCTGCGCTCCCCTTCGGGCAAGGCTGATTACCGATGGGCTGCCGAGCAAGCCCGGCTCGGTTAGTCAGATCGCGATGAACCCCGCCTAGAAACACGCAGTGACAGGGGAATTAGTCCTTGGTTGCTACGGCGTTTGGGGTGACATTCATCTTTGGTTCGTAGGCCGTCGACTCGACCTCGCGAGCCTCTCCACCAACCTGCACGCGCAGAGTCGTGCGGCATGAGGCACACGGACCGTAGAACTCTTCAGTCACCTCTAAGCGGCAGCGAGGACAGGTGAACTCAAGTTGCTGCTGGTCACCAGAACCAGCTGAGTCTCCGGCTGACTGCGTGTTGAGGGTATCCCCATGAGCGTTGGGTGTGGTTGCTGCATTCTCGGTCACCCTGTGAGCTTCCCACGAAGTGCGCACCTCGGGCACGACTGTCGGGGACGACTTGCGCATTCGATAGGCCATCTGTGGAAACCCTCACTCCCATCCCCAGCTCATCCCCTTGATCTCAACCGGATTTCCCCCGAAAATACTGCTGAATTCACATGGTTAGGCCTCTAGCGATCCACAGGGGCGACATCGTAAAATCGGTTCATGAACTCCGCTATTGCATCCAACAGCTCCCAAGGAACCCAGTTTGAACTTCACCTTACGGATGGAACAGTGCAGCGAGTCGAGGGCGCAGATGCCTACCAGCAGGAGCAGTCAATGACCACCTTTTTTTGTAGCAACGCTGGTCGGCAAACGGTGGATTGCTGGTCGGTTCGCGTTGCAAGCTTTCGCACGGACGGCATTCTGTGGATTCGGCGAATTGAGGCCGTCGCCGCAGAGGTTCGTCACTTGAAGCCCGCATGACGGAGCCATTCAGCCGAGGCTTGTATTCCTGAAGGGGACTGCTCGACGCAACAAAATCTCATGCATGTAAATACCAGCCAAGGACCGTCACGCTGTAATCTTCATTGCTGGCTGCTCCGAGCAGTCGGCCACCTACTTATGACAGAACCCACTCCAGAGAACTCACCCACAGCCGCCAACTTAAACGTCCTAGTAATTGGGGCTGGTCCGGCAGGCCTGACAGCAGCATTTGAACTCGAAAAGGGTGGAGTTCACAGCACCATTCTTGAAGCTGACGACATCGTCGGGGGAATCTCTCGTTCAGTTGAACGTGACGGTTACCGCTTCGACATTGGTGGCCATCGCTTTTTTACCAAGGTGCCCGAAGTTGAAGCCCTCTGGCACGAGATCCTGCCCGATGAGGACTTTTTGCTGCGTCCGCGCATGAGTCGGATCTACTACGGCGGCAAGTACTACGACTACCCAATCAAACCGGTGAATGCACTCGTCAACCTAGGCCCCATCGAAGCACTGCGATGTATTGCATCAGCGCTCTGGGTGCGGGTTCGTCCGCCCAAAGAGCAAAAGACCCTTGAGGATTACATCGTCGCAAATTATGGCCGACGGTTGTTTGACCACTTCTTCAAGACCTACAACGAGAAAGTTTGGGGAGTTCCTGCATCCGAGCTCTCCGCAGACTGGGGTGCTCAGCGAATCAAGGGCATGTCGCTTTTTGCAGCAGTCTGGGAGCCGATTCGAGCCAAGTTTGCTGGCCGCCGCAAAGGCTCAGCTCAAGTTACGAGCCTGATCGAGGAGTTCCAGTACCCCAAATATGGCCCCGGGATGATGTGGGAGCGCTGCACTGAACTAGTTCAGGCTTCTGGGTCCACAGTTCAGATGGAGACTCGGGTTGAGAGGGTCGATCACGCAGACGGCGCAGCAACTTCAGTCTGGGCTCGCACCAAGGGTGGCGACTTAACCGAATACCCAGTCGATCATATTGTCTCCTCGATGCCGTTTCCGCTGTTGCTCCGGGCCATGAGCCCCCAGCCGCCCGCAGAGGTACTGAGTGCTGCTAAAGATCTTCACTTCCGAGACTTTCTAACGGTTGCACTCGTCGTGCCAGAGTCGGCCGGGTTCCCAGATAACTGGATTTACATTCACTCCCCTGATGTGATGGTTGGACGTATTCAGAACTTCGGTTCTTGGTCGCCGTACTTAGTCAAAGATGGCAAAACCTGCTTGGGGTTGGAGTACTTCGTCTTTGAGGGCGACGACCTCTGGAATGCCACCGATGAGGAACTCATCGCTCGTGGAACCCGAGAACTTGCTGCCCTTGATCTCGGTGACCCCTCAATTGTCGAGGCTGGCTATGTCGTGCGTCAGCCCAAGGCCTACCCGGTCTATGACGAGTTCTACGCCGATAATGTTGCTGTACTCAACGATTGGATTGTTGAACACACACCCAACGTGCACCCGGTTGGACGCAACGGAATGCACAAGTACAACAACCAAGATCACTCCATGCTGACTGCGTTGCTCAGTGCTCAGAACATATTGGGTACTGGTGATCACGATATTTGGACTGTGAATGTAGACGAGGATTATCACGAGCAGTCCGAGGGACAAAACGGCTCTACCAGCACAGGTCGAGATGCACCCGTCATTGCTCGCGACGCCGCTCGGGCTAGCTCACGCTTGGGCTAGCTGATCACAGCTGGTTGCCCGCACGAAGCACCTCCGGAGCCAGCCAATTTGCTATCTGTGGTGAGTATTCGTCGGTGTAGTGCAGTCCGTCTGGACGAGCTTCGGTGTTCAGGTCCCCACCTGGCTGGTCGGCCAGCCAGCTTCCAAGATCAACGAGGGTAGCAACACCGGGAC
>CAMDAT010000063.1 GCA_945888825.1 Bifidobacterium breve
TCCTCCACGAGTTCTGCCATCTCAGCCACCCGCCTTGGTAGTCGGTGTGGATGCCTTGACAGTTGTAGTAGTTGAACTCCCATTCGGTGTTGCAGACGGTGTGGTAGTTGTGGTCGCTGCTCGGCGAGGAGGGGGAACTCGCCCGACCACAATCGTGACTACTTGTCCGGGGCGATACGGGGTTCCTGCAACTGGGTTCTGGCCGAATACGTTGCCGACGCCTGGGTCGCCGGTCACGACGAGTTGTCCAGCAACATCTACCAAGAATCCTGCCGCTCTGAGCACCTCAGTTGCGGGGACTTGTTGAGTGTTGGTTACCTCGGGCACGGGAATGGGTGCTGGACCATTTGAAATAGTCAGTGCCACAGGAGTGTCTTTGGGAACCTTCGTTCCCTGAGCCGGAGCGGATGAGATCACTGCTCCGGGTACCACAGCCGGATCATCAGCCTGCGTAACAGGCCCAAAGAGCAGCCCTGCCTTTCCTAGGCGAAACGCAGCGCCTTCAATCGAGAGTCCCGTTAGGTCCGGCACTGGCCGACTATCAGGCCCAGAAGAAACCTCGAGCCGCACGGACCCGGCCTGTGCAACTAGGACATCCGGGTCGGGAGATTGTGCCACCACGATTCCGTTAGCCACGGTCTCATTCGAAACTTCAATGATCTCGACCGGTACCCCCGGGTCACCGAGCTCACGGGTTACCTCAGCTATTGGCCGACCAACAGCGGCTGGCATACGCGTGCGGTTCACTCCGCTGCTCACCACGAGTTCAATCGGGTCGCCCGACCGAGCCTTCTTACCAGCCGCTGGCTTTTGGCCAATGATTGTTCCGCGCGGTGCAGTCAAGCTAAAGGCACTGCGGGTGACGGGCTTGAGGCCAAGGTTTTCGGCTTCGGCCTTGGCCCGAGGCAGCGGGCTTGAGGCAAAGTCCGGAACCGTCACCACCCTGCCGAGGCCGCGAATGGCATCGAGGGGATTCAGTGTGTCCGAAAAACCCAGCAGCAGAACTGCTGCAGAAACAATGAGGACAGCTCCCACTACTGGCAGCAACCCACGAACCTTGGTCATCTCAATCGCCTTGAGGCATTACGGAACTGTTGGAGTTATGGCCACCGTGGAGGTGGTTGTGGTTGTTGTGGTCGCTGCGGCAGCGACTCCCACCGTAATGGTCACAGCTGAACCTTTGTCCTCCATCTGTCCGCCAGTAGGGTCCTGTGAAATGACCCTGCCTGAGTTCGGATCTCCGGCAGGAACAGTCTGAGGAACAACTCGGACACTCAGCCCCGCAAACTTGATGGTGGTGGTTGCGTCCGCTTCGCTTTGGCCGACCACAGTGGGCACCTTGGCCTGCTCCGCACCAGTTGAGACCACAATTTTAATGAGCGTGTTTGCCGCAACCGAGGTGCCTCCGCCAGGGTCGGTACTGATCACGCTACCTGTAGCGACTGTTGCGCTGGCGGCCTGAGTGGGGTTCGCAAAGCGGAAGCCTGCAGCTTGAATAGCAGCTTGCGCTTGGGCAAGCGGCTGGCCAACAACATCGGGCACGAGTTCTTCGCCCACGCCCTTCGAGACCATGAGTTCAACAACAGATCCAACAGCTACTGGAACGAGCGCGGCCGGGCTCTGGCTGATCACGGTTCCCGAGGCAATATCTGCGCTCTCTTGGGGAGTGATCTTGACGAGCAGCCCCTTCGCAATGATTTGCTTCTCTGCCTCGGCTTGAGCCAAGCCAGTCACATCAGGAAGCTCAACAGTCTCGATGCCCGAGGACACCACCAATTTGACCGTGCTGCCAGACTTGATGGCCACGTCTTTGCCAGGATCCTGCGAAATCACGAGGTCTACAGCAATTGTCGCCGATGGCTCCGTGGTCACCTCAGGAACAAGGTCTGCGTCCTTTAGTTGCGTCTCTGCTTCGGCTCGAGTCAGCCCGATCAGACTCGGCACGGCAACATCTGCCCCACTTGAACTATTGACAAACCAAAACAGCAGACCGCCTAAGGCCAAAAGAAGGACTACCAGAATGCCAATAAACAGAGCCGTCTTTGGCTTCTTTTCTTCCTCTTCTTCTTCTTCAGGGTCTACAGCTGGGACTGCAGTACCTACCGTGGTTGCTGGTTGCATGGTGGTTGCCATCGCGGCAGCAGCGCCGCCAAGCGCCACTGCAGCAAGTGCAGCATCGCGCTCAGCCACGGTTTGTTCACCGCCCAAGAAGCGGCCCAGATCCATGCGCAGATCCTCGGCCGAGGCGTAGCGATCATCAGGCTTCTTCTGAAGCAACTTCATGATGATTGCCTCAAGGCCAGGTGGCAGGGTGGGTATTAGCGTCGAGGGTGCAGCGGGCTGATCTTGAACGTGTTTATACGCGATTGCCAACGGCGTGTCTCCGGCGAACGGCGGACGACCGGTGACCATCTCGTACAGAACGACGCCAAGGGAATACAGGTCAGAACGAGGGTCAACCGAAAGACCTTGGGCCTGCTCCGGAGAAAAATAGGTTGCGGTGCCCATCACAGAGCCGGCCTGAGTCAGGTCGTCGTCGGGACTCGAGAGCGCTCGGGCAATTCCAAAATCGGTGACCTTTGCCTGACCTGATTTGGTCAGCAAAACGTTGCCGGGTTTGACATCTCTATGCACGACCCCGCGTGAGTGCGCAAACCCCAACCCGCCAGCAACCTCAGAGGCAATCTCGGCCGCTCGGTTGGGATGCAGCGGACCATCTGCTCGCAACACCTGCGCAAGCGACGGGCCATCTACGTACTCCATGACAATGAAGTAGGTGCCGTCTTGTTCTCCCCAATCAAACACCCCAACAATGTTGGCGTTCGATAACCCAGCAGCAGCCTGGGCCTCTCGACGGAACCGCTCAACGAATGAGGGGTCAACTGCAAACTCGGGAACAAGTTCTTTGACCGCGACAGGGCGATCCAAAGAGCGGTCCCGAGCCAGATACACCTGCGCCATGCCGCCTCGGGCTAGGCGACGATGAATCTCGTAGCGATCGTTTAAAACACGTGGTGGTTGATCAGACATGCGTCCTCCAGAGTAGGGCTCCGAGCGTTGCTACTGCGTCATACAAGCTCATCCGGGCATCAGGGCAGCCTCGAGCACTTGTTTGGCAATCGGCCCGGCAACTCGGCCACCTGTCGAGCCCGAGGCGCCATCGACTCCTTGCACCATCACTGCCACGGCAATAGTTGGGGCCTGACCGGCAGGACCAGCGAAAGCAATGATCCATGCATGCGACTGCGGTGGGTCAAGACCGAGCTGTGCTGTTCCGGTTTTGCCACCAACATCAAAGCCGGGAAGGGCCAGAATCGAGGCCGTGCCGTCGGTCACCACGCTGATCATCCCCCGCCGCAAAATCTCGGCATTCTCGGGGCTCATCGAGTCGCGCCAGGGGCTATCTGCGTAGCTGCCAACCACTGCACCGTCACGGGCGCGGATCTCGCTCATGACATGCGGCACCATGATTCGCCCCTTGTTTGCCACGCCGGCGGCAACGAGCGCCATCTGCAAGGGGGTGGCCGCAACATCGTTTTGGCCAATGCCTGTTTGCGCCAACGCAGGCGTATCTTCATAGACCGGCGCGGCTCCCTCGGGGGTGCTCACCACTGCACCAAAGTTGGTGGGATAGACAGAGGTGGCTGGTCGAGTCAGATCGATTGGCGGAGCATCATTAAATCCTGCTGCCTCGGCTGCAGCAATCATGGGGTCGGGCCCCAAGGTCTCGGCTGCCATCTGGGCAAATGAGGAGTTGCAAGATTTCTGCAGAATCACAAAGAGCGTGCCGCCACACAGGTTGCCATCAAAGTTCTTGATGGGGCGCGTGGTGAGTGGCGGAGTGTAGGACTCCACTACGGGGTAGTCCGGTGTGGTCTCTGTGACCTTGTTGGAAGTGAGGCCCGCCGTTGCGGTCACAATCTTAAAGGTGGACCCTGGGAAATAACGTTCCTGATAGGACCGAGAAAGAAGCGGCTTGGATGGTGCGGCATCGAGCAGAGTCTTGACGTCCACTGCCTCTTCACCCTGATTGGCCGAAATCACATTCGGGTCATAGGTGGGATTGGAGTACATCGCAATGATGTCGCCCGTGCGGGGGTCGAGCGCTACCACCGAACCGTTATTCCCGCCCAGAGCGTCTCGAGCAGCGCGCTGCACCTGCCCGCGAAGGGTCAGCACAACATCACCTTCGCTGGACTGATCAGCAAAAAACCCAGACAGTTCGTGCAGTTGCAAAGACGGCGTGCGGCCAGTCAGCTCTGCGTTATACACGCGCTCTACGCCAGTGGATCCCAACCGGAACGAGTAGTACCCCGTGACGTGAGCAAACAGCTCGCCATCTGGGTAGACCCGCTGATAACGCAGCTCGGAGCGAACCACCTCCGAGGTTGCAGCAATCTCTCCTTCGGCAGTAACGATATCGCCGCGAGGTTTATTGAAGTCTCGTAGCTGCGCCCGGGTGTTCTCGGGACGGTCGTTATACGCGCCGGCCTGAAGCACTTGGATCTGGTTGAGCTTCAGGAACGCTGCGAAGTAACACAGCATGATCACTATTCCCAGAATCTTGATTTGCCGATTCATCTGGCCACCAAAGGTTCAGGGATTTTGCGCGCAGTCTGATCCGATATGCGAATCAGTAAGGCCAACAAGATGTAGTTCGCAACCAAGGATGAACCGCCGTATGAGACGAACGGAAGCGTCACTCCGGTGAGCGGGAGCAAGCGGATGACTCCGGCAATAATGATGAACGCCTGAAAGGCAATCAGGGTGGTCAGGCCAACGGCGAGCAGCGAGCTGAATGGGTCCGAGGATCGTTGAGCCACACGAAGTCCGCTCCCGGCTAACAATAAGAACGCGCAGAGCACTGCAGTTGCGCCGAGCAATCCAAGTTCCTCGCCGATGACTGCAAAAATAAAGTCGGATTCATCGGCCGGGATGCGACCCGCGATTCCTAGCCCCGGCCCCGTACCAGTGGTGCCACCCCAGGCCAAGGCATAGGCACCTTGGATCACCTGAAACCCTTTTCCGGATGGATCAGACCACGGGTTGATCCAGATGGTGACACGAGTTTGTACGTGAGAGAACATTCGCCAAGCCGCATACGAGCTTGCCGAGAACAGCACCACCCCAACAACCAAATAGCTTCCTCGACCGGTGGCCACCCAGAGCATCACAATAAAGAGAACAAAGAACAGCAGCGCCGAGCCGAGATCTTTTTCAAACACCATCACAATGAGCGAGAAACCCACGGCCACCAGGATGGGGGCGAAGTATTTAGGGTCGGGCGTATTGATTCGGCCAATTCTGAACGTGGCCACCCCAAGCAGTTCGCGCCGATCTACCAAATAGCCGGCAAAGAATATGGCCAACGCAATCTTGGCAAGCTCACCAGGCTGAAACCCGATTGGGCCGAGCGAAACCCAAATGCGTGACCCATTGATGCTTCGACCAATCCCAGGCAGCAACGGCATGATCAGTAAGAGCACGCCGATCAGGCCAAAGGTGTACCGGTATCGCTGCAGGAACCGAACATCTCGGACCAGGATCAACGTTGCGATATAGCCAAAAATTCCTACTGCAGTCCACAATGCCTGCAGGCCTGCAAGGTCTCCGTCGAGCCGCGCAATGAACACGTATCCCAACCCATTGAGCAATGCAGCGAGCGGCAGAAACAGTGGGTCCGAGGTTGGGGCAAATTTGCGGTTCGCAAGGTGCGCCAGAATCGGCAGCGCAACAATCACACCCAGAAACGGAACTATGTCTGCTGGTAGCGAGGCGCTCTTGCCCAAGCTGGCCAATGCGTACGTCCCACAGATCACCAGCACGGCCAGAATGAGCAGACCAAGCTCGGTGGTTCGGCGGCGGCGACCCAACGCTTTGACTACCACCTGCTGATGAGTAGTGCTCTCCGTAATCGTCACGCCGGTGGAGCGAGCGCCGGTGCGGCAGCGGCAGCAGCGGCAGGGTCAACCGGAGGGATGGCGGCAGGGTCAACCGGAGGGGCGATTGTCGTTGTGGTGGTCGTCGTCGTAGTCGTCGTGGTTGTCGTAGTTGTAGTGGTCATGGCCTTTAGGTTGGCCACGTAGGCAAGTGCATCCCGCTCGGAGCTGTACTGCACCCCGCGCAGCAGGCGAGTCTGCACCGAAGGCGGCAGCTTCGAGACTTGAATCTCGTTATGCACATCCTGCGTAACAGGATCAATCCACAGGAACTTTGTTGCACGGCCTTTGTAGACCACAACAATCGGCGTTCCGCTTCCCGCTTGCGGCTGCACCCCGACTGAATAGCCTTGGCGCTGATTCATCACGACAATGCCAATGGACAAAACAATGATCAGCAGCAGGACCAACAAGAACACCGGAGTACGCCAAGGGCTTCGGTGTGATCCCTCAACCGAGGCCGCGTCTGCGGCGGCGACGGTCTTGGCTAGTTCGATTTCTGATTCATCGGCATCGGCATCAGCATCGGCATCGGGAGAAGGTTCGCCCGACAGATCAACGGTTAGCTCCGGCTGAGAAGATGGGGCAGGGGTTCCGTCACCTTGGGTGCTGTCGGCCTCTGGGTGGCCATCAGCTGAGTGGCCAGCAGCTGAGTGACCAGCAGCTGAGTGACCAGCAGCTGAGTGACCAGCAGCATTGCCAGACTCGCCTTCATCTGAGTCACCCTCTGACTCGTCCTCGACCTCGTCTTCTGCCTCGCCCTGATCTTCGTCCTCATCCTCTGCCGCTCGAGCCGGCGAAATCGGGACGAGCGGCACGGTGGCCGTATCGCTCAGCGGGTCGCGGAAGGCATCTTCCAAATCGACTGTCGGAGTGGCAATACGTCGGCAGCGCTCCGCCAAAGGCGCTGGAAGGTGGCCCGACTCGGTCACCTCGGCTACCACCACGGTGATGTTGTCTCGGCCACCCGAGGCATCAGCCTCGGCAGCTAGACGGCGAGCAAGAACCTCGGGTTCATCAGGCTCGCTCAAGATCTCAGCGATGCGGTCCTCGGAAATTTCGTTGAATAGGCCATCGCTGCATAACAAGAAGCGGTCACCGTCGCACGGGCTGAGTAGCCACGCATCAACAACAACGAGTGCCTCAACCCCAAGTGCGCGGGTTAGCACGTTTCGCTGCGGGTGTACCTCTGCCTCTTCTGGTGTGATCCGACCCTCGCGAACGAGTGACTCCACAAGTGAGTGATCCTCGGTCAGACGATGCAGTTCACCAGCGGCAAACAAATAGACCCGACTGTCGCCCACGTTGAGCACAGCAAGATGCTCACCATCTTCATCAACTAGGCCAACCACACACACAGTGGTTCCCATACCCCGCAAGCTGGGATCCTCGGCCGCTCGACTGCTGATGCGGCGGTTTGCCTGATGCACAGCGCCCACGAGTTCTAACAGCGACCTGTGACCAGCCATCTGCGAGATGACCTCGACCGTTTCGGCCGAGGCAACTTCTCCAGCCTGATGACCGCCCATGCCATCGGCCACGGCCAACAAATCAGCAGACACGAACAAGCTGTCCTCATTGCCGGCTCGAACCTGACCAACCAAAGTGGCTGACCCAGTCCGCAAACGAACAAGCGAGGGGCCTTCGCTCTGGGTGGAGTCAGTGCTCATCGGACAGTGCTCATCGGACTTCCAGTACTACGTTGCCCACTTGGATCCGGTCGCCAAGGCGAGCCGGCATCTGCCCCACGGCGCGACTTCCGTTTACCCAGGTGCCATTCGTAGAGCCCAGGTCTTCAGCAAAGACAGACCCATCTCGAACAAAGATTCTGGAATGCACCTGTGAAACGTACTGCTCATCAAGGACAATCGAACACCCTGCTGCACGACCAAGAGTCAGTTCTGGCCCCAGGGCGTACTCGGCACCGGCTCGTGCTGCTGGTTCAACGAGCACTAGGCGGGTCGGAACAACTGGCGCCTTTCGGCGATTCATAGCCGACTTGGCCGACTTAGATGCCTTTGCAGTGCTGGCCTTTGCAGTGCTGGCTTTTGCCTTGGCAGAGGACCCACCTTTTTTGGTACTGACTGCTCCGGCAGCTATTGGCGCAGGGGTTGCTGCGACCCGGGGAGGATTGACCTCGGTCCAGACGGCACGCAATACGCGAAGAAAGAACAAGTACAGCAGCGCCAGCAGGCACAGTTTGAGGACGGTGAGCAACTGCTCGGACATGTTCCGCGAGCCTAGGACGCTTCGAAGTGCATCACCGTGTTGCCGAAGGTGACTTCATCACCGTCACGCAACTGCTGCTCGGCCACTCGCACTCCATTCACTTTGGTTCCGTTGGTCGAGCCCAGATCTGCCACCACAAATCCGTCCCCAGAGGGGCGCACCTCGGCGTGATTCCGGCTGACATTCGGGTCGCCAAGAACAATCGTGCAATCGTTTTGCCGGCCAACCGAAACTATGTATTCACCCAGAGGAACGCGGTCGCCCGTGGGTAACAGCAATGACCCAGGCGGAAGGCCACCCTCACCCTCGGCGAAGCGGGCCTCGATGGCAAGCACTCCGCTTCTGGCTGAGTCGTCTTGTTCAATCACAATCTCGATTGGGCCAACAAACCCATACCCCTCGTCACGCGCATGTTCGCGAGCCGCATCGGCAAGCTCTCTACGCAGAGTGCCAAGCAGGTCAGCCAACTGTTCAAAGTCAGACTCGGCCAGACCGAAGCGAAACCAGTTGGGCACGATGGTTCGGCCACCGACCCCGACGGTTCGGCCGCCGTCCATCTCTCGCACAAGCTTGCGGCCAAACTCAACGGGGCTAACCCCGGTGCGGAACAAGCGCGAGAAGGTTCCCTCAACTGCTCGCTCGAGTCGGCCCTCAAAGCCGTTGATACCCATCGCACAAGAGTAGCGAGGCCAGAGCGCCTCGTTGGGACTCCCTAACTTTGCTGCGCTACTCTCTTGGCTTCTTCACTCGCGCGAGTGGCGGAATTGGCAGACGCGCAGGATTCAGGTTCCTGTGTCCGTAAGGACGTGGGGGTTCAAGTCCCCCCTCGCGCACCATTGTGATGTCGCGAGACATCGGCAAGGACCGAACCTGCAGGGTTCGGTCCTTCGCCCCCAACCTGACTCATTGGCGCCGGTAAGCTACGGAATCCGTCGCTTACCGGCGCCAATGCAGAAGCAGGTGGTTTGTTACTGGCCCATGTTCTGTGTTCGTGACGGCACGATCAGGAAATTTCGGCATATTTTACGATCTTCAGGTACAATATGTTCTGTGTTCGTGACGGCACGATCAAGAAACAGCTCCTAACTGAGGAATCAAGAATGGACCAAGCCGAACTCACTGAGGAACTACTCCTTGCGCTCACCGAACTTGGGGTTCCAGTCCATGCCGAGGGCGAGGCACTGTTCGTAGACGGCGTGCGGATTGCACCCACCCTTGTCGCTCGCGCTCATCCCACTCCAGCTGACCTCACCCAAGTGCTGCACGAAAACCGCGGTCGCCTACCAGCCATGATTGTGTCCGATCGGGTGAGCGAAGCAGGTCGCGCCGTACTCCGTGACGCCGGCTGGGGATGGCTCGATCGACGAGGAGACCTGCGCCTGTGGGCTCCCGGAATTCGTATCGAGGCCACTGTGCCCGGGCAACACACGGTTCGTACCAAGCCGCTCAACATGTGGACTCCAGTCGGCCTCGAGATTGCACTAGCCGCCATGATCGATCCCGAGCAGGCCATTACTGCTCGCAAGCTCGCGCCAAAAATCGGTCGCAGCGCCGGAGCTATCCATGAGTTGCTAGGACGGTTCACCGAGCAGGGACTGATCGGAAAGAGCACTCACCGTCCGCTTATGCCGGATCTGTTCTGGGAGACTGCCGCTCACTGGCCAGAGGAAGGCTGGATACCTCTTGCCGCAAGTGCCGATCAGGTAGGAACACTGCTTGGATCCAACCAGGTCGTCCGAGTTGATGAACGCGCAGCCACCATGGGCGGCGCAAAAATCACCGCTGCAGGAAACCTTCCAGCTCGGATGTACCTGACTTCGCCAACTGCCCTTCGTAGGGCGCGCACTCTCGTGGACCGAGAGCAACCCACCCGATCTTGGGTGAGGCTTACTCCAGTTACCTGGCTTCCAGACAACGAAAATTACCCGCCAACTGAAACACAGCCTTGGCGAGTCGCACATCGCGTCCTCTGCGCACTCAGACTGGCGGCGGACCCTGCCCGAGGCCAAGAGATTGTTGAAGCCTGGGGCATTTTAAACGAAGCTGGCCCAACGTGAGCGAATTACGCCCGATTGTGCTGTCCGGTCGACCTGGCGGCACCACCCATAGAGAGGTGGAACTGCTCGCTTCGCTTCCAAGCGAGATGAGGCTGATCGGTGGCCTTGCAGTCATGTGCCGAGTTGGCGTGCCGCATCGAACCACCGTCGACCTCGACGTCATTACTCGCGGCCTCGAAGACCACCACGAGTCAATCAGCCGCTTGGCCCTCACCAGCACAGGTGGGGGTCAGTACTCATTCGAGGGTGGCCTAGATCTTGACGTGATCGAAGTGGCCTCAGAGTCCGCTGAGCAGGTACTCGAGTTGCTAGTGGCAGGTGGCACTGCATTGAGCGACCTAGAACTCGCTGTGGTGGCACACACCTGGGCGCATGATCGCGCTCAGGCGCTTGACGTGGTTGCAGTGCAGGACCTCACCGGCGAACGCTTGGCCGAGGCCAATGGCAGGCTCGTTGCAACCACAGTCGGATTGATTGTCATGAAGGCCACCGCTGTTCCGCTACGAGCCTCCTCCAAACCAGAGAAGCGTTCCTCTGATCTGTATGACATCGGCCGACTCCTGAGCGTGGGCCGCCCGAACCCAGCCGAGATCTCGGATCTTCCAGCGGCACTTCGACAAGTCACCTCTGAACGCCTGCACACCTGGTTCGTTGATGACTCGGGCCGGGATCGCACCTACCGTGAGGTCCGGCGCTTTGATGAGCCATCGTTAGACCTAGATGAGGTAGCCGATGCTGTTGAGGAGTTGTTCAACGCGAACGGCACCTCGGCCTCAGGCAAGTAGGCGAAACGGCGAGGCAGCTTCTAGGTCGAGTGCCAACTCCAACAACAATCGGTCGCTACCCACTGCACTCGTAAACATCACGCCGACTGGCAAGTTGGTGGAGTCATCATGGCCGAGTGGTAACGAGATTGAGGGCTCGCCCGTTGCGTTAGCAAGTGGCGTAAAGCCCACCCAATCCTCGACTCGGGGAAACAGCTCCTCAAACGGCAGATTCATAGACAGTTGCCCAATGCTCGGGGCTACGGAGTTTGCCACCGGGGACATCACGAGGTCGAAGGAGCGATACGTCTGATCCTGAATTTTGGTGGAAGCACGCAATCGGCGAATAGCCCCCGGGGAGCGTCGCCAGTTCTGTTTGAACATGCGAGCAAGACCAAGCGTCAGATCAGATAGCTGGGACTTATCAAAGGCCTTGCCATAGAGCTGTGGTCCCGCAACCGAAACAGCAAAAGCAAGAGCAGCCCAGTAATGCTTGAAGTCGGCCTCAAACTCCTCAAGCCCTGGCAGGGTCACGGGCTCGACCGAGTGACCGAGGCTCTGCAGCAAAGCAGCCGCATCGGCTAGCGCTGAGCAAGTTGGTGCATCGATCGGTCGACCGTTTGGCGACTCCGCCACCAGCCCGATCCGAAGCTGCCGGTCCGTCCCGTTTTGAACTAACCCCACAAGAGGCAATGTGGGGTTCGCGTAGCGGCGCTCAGCCTCAAAGAGGTACATCGCAGTGTCTCGAACAGTCCGAGTGAGGAGACCTTCTCCCAAAATATCAACCGGCAAAAACTTTGCATCCGGGCTGCTCACTAGGCGACCCCTAGAAGGCTTGAGCCCAACGAGGCCACAACAAGCTGCGGGCAACCGGATTGACCCACCACCGTCGACCCCGTGCGCAACCGGCACGACACCCGAGGCGACTAGCGCTGCTGAGCCACTCGAGGACCCACCAGCGGTGTGATCCGGGTTCCAAGGGTTGCGCGTCGGCGCTGTGTCATCGGGAAACTCACCTGCAGGAATAAAGCCAAATTCGGGCAGTGAGCTCTTCCCCAAACAAACCAGCCCCATGTCCAGCATCTGCGCTACGACCGGAGCTGTGCGTCGAACCGGAGGTGCAGAGGC
>CAMDAT010000064.1 GCA_945888825.1 Bifidobacterium breve
AATGTTTTTCTTTGGATTCTCTTTCGAGACTTCTTGAGGTAGGCCCGCCACGTTGTAACTCAAAACGCTGAACTCTGCGGGTGGTGCCGGAAGCGGAAACAGTGTGGTGGGTGGGCTTCCGGGGTCAGAGGGTGGTGCCGTGCAGGCCATAAGTGCCAAGGTGAGTAGTAAGGCGCCGAACATCGACGCGACAGCACCTGCTGTCCCTGAACCGCTTCGGCCCTGATGAACCTGATGAACCCTACGAACACCTGAACTCAACATGAACTACAGGTTACACGGAGGCGTCAATGAGGGCCTAGAAAGTCACTCGCAGCGGCGTTCATGCATACTTGTAGAGGACTTCTCCACTAGTGGTTCGTGATTGCCGGAACGCCAAGGACTATGAACACTCCCCCAGCTATGCCAGATCATTTAGGAATCTTCCTGCCCGATCAACGCGATCAGGCAGAGGAGTTCTTTCGCACCTACGGATTTGCTGCACTGCGCGGGGTGTTTTCAGAGGCCGAGTTGGTGGCCATGGAGCAAGAATGCGTATCTGCCCAAGAGGAACTCACTGCGGGAAGGCTGCACGAACGCCACGGAACAGAAATCCTGATTGAGGGCGATGCCGGCGATAAGTCAGCCCAGTTCGCAAATTACGTCACCTATATGACTGAGTTGTCACCGGCGGTGACTGCTGCTGTGCATCACCGGGAGGTTCTTGATCTGATGAGCAGGTTGCTGCATGAGGACTACTGGCTCCTTCACGAGCAGCGATTCGGCGTTGTCTATCAAGATGCCCGCCCCGGCCCCGAGTCGAGTTACACGCGAATTGGTTGGCATAGCGACTGGCAAAGTGGACCACATTTGGACATCTGGCCCGCAGTGGCTTTCACCTTCCACCTAGACCCAACGAGTCCCGCCAACGGATTCTTGAGGGTGGTGCCGGGAAGTCATCAGTGGAATACGCCAGCACCATTCCTCAACATCAACAACTCCCCCGTACCTGCCGGTTCAGCAGAAGCTGCCGGCCATACGAGTCAGCCCCCTCCCTCGGAGATGCCGCTCCGATTTGAGAAAGTCCCAGGCGAGATCGCCCTGTATTGCGATCGCGGAGACATCTTGTTTCACGATGCCTACCTATGGCATTCGGCCGCTCGTGGAACCGATGACGAGACCAGGCGGCGACATATTCGCGGGAGCTTCCACAGGGGAACCGAGCAACTCAATAACGAACACCTTGCCGATTTTGTAAAGAACGCCGCTCGCTAACACTTCCTGTTGGGGAATTTGAGCCTAGCGATTTTACGCTGAGCGTTAGACAGTCAATTCGGCAAGAGCCTCGGCCAGGCCTGCATAGGTTGAGTCCTCGGCCAGGATTCGCTCGAGGTCCTTACGCGCCAGCGAGCGTTTTCCTTCCCGCTCATAACAACGCGCACGTTCCAGCCAAGCACGGTGCCGAATGAGAGGAGTTCGCTGCTTTGTTTTCAGCGCCTCTTGGAATGCCGCACGGGCCGCGTCGTAGTAAGCAAGTTCGCGCAAGGCAACCCCTCGAAACACACACAACAACGCAGTCAGGTCGTCCTGGTTGGTGATCTCGTCGGTGAGTTCAACCACGTCAGCCCACCGGGCGAGCTCGGCGTACAGCTCTGCTAACGAGATTGCGCTCGCCGCAGTTGGCTCAAGTTGCTCCACAATATCGACTGCTTCAACCCTGCGGTTCTGCAGTTGCAGTAACTCCGCTAGAGCGAGTCCAACGGTGTTTCGGCTGAGTGAGAGAGGTGCACTCACGCCGGGGGCAAGAATCAAGTCGAAACTCACCGAGACGTATTTCTGAATAAAGGGATCACTAGCTGGGTCTTGGCCCGATGACCACACCGCCATGAGCATGTCGCTCGCTGCTTGGACCTGCTCGGCTTGCATTCGCAGCAGCCCTGCAAGACTTGCCGCAGCAACTACATAGCGTTCTTGGCTGCGCGCAATCTTTTCGATGCGATCCACATCGCTTGCAGACATTGCCGCATACAGGTCCTTTTCTATGCGGGGCGCAAACCATCCTGGCTTCTTTCGACGCGGCACAGGTTGAGCCTGCGCTGGAGTCGAAGCAGTTCGCTGCTCAGTTGATCGAGGCGGAGTTGACCTAGACGAAGCTGATCTGCCGCCGTCGAGTCGCTCAACATGGGACAACCCTGTTCCTGGTATCGAGACAGTTCGCTGCAGGGTGCCATCTGCTCGCTGGGTGACACGAAACCCCTTGACCCCCGCTGAGATTCCCAAACCGCTTCGGGACATGTTCAGCCGAACTCCAGGCATCAGTTGAATCGATTTCCTCATACGAAATCCCATATGGTCCCCTTCCGTGGCACCCTCACAGCCTCACAGTTTGGCAGCCTCACAGCTTGACACTTTGTCAGTTTGCTACCCGGCCTAGATAGCTACCTTGCTACTTAAGCAGCTAGCTCTGACATTCTCCGCGCCAGTTGCACGTCAAGCTCAGTCAGGCCACCGGCATCATGGGTGGTGAGTTCCACTACCACTGTCGAGTAGACATTCGACCATTCCGGGTGATGGTCCAGTTTCTCTGCCACCGTTGCGGCTGCGGCCATAAACCCAAAGGCGCGGCTGAAGTCAGCAAAATGGAACTCACGGCGAAGCTTCCCAGCCTCTACCTGCCAACCTGTGAGCTCTTCTAGAGCCGCTGCAAGTTCATCGTCAGTCAAGAGATCCGGTCGAGCCATAGCTTCAGCCTAGATTGCTCAGCTAGCCGTGACCGACTGAGCTAGAGCGAGCTACAAAAGGCCATCCGAGAAGAACGGGTCATCGACAACTGGACGCGCCGCTGCGGTTGGAGCAGTTTGCTCCTCCTCTTCGACCCAAGCCGCATAGCCAGTCTCTTCCAGACGAGTCGCTATTTCAGGACCGCCGGACTCAAGAATCTGACCATTGGCAAAGATATGGACAACGTCAGGATGCAACTCTTCTAGCAAGCGGTTGTAGTGGGTAATGGCAAGCACGCCAAGTCGCTCTCCGCCACTGAATCCCTCGGTGGTAGCGAGTTCGATTCGCCTTGAAACGGCACGCAAGGCATCAACGTCCAGCCCAGAATCCAACTCATCCAGGATGGCGATCTTTGGCCCCAACACGGCCATCTGCACGGTCTCGTTTCGCTTCTTCTCGCCTCCAGAGAGGTCGACATTGAGCGGGCGATCGAGGAACTCGCGCTCAAATCCGATCAGATTCGCTTCGGTGGCCATGAGTGATGGCACCAACTGGCGGTCGCGATCAGATGCAGCGTAAGCCTCGGCTAGCACGTCCTTGACGCTGATGCCCGGAACCTCGACTGGGTACTGCATCGCAAGGTAGAGCCCCGCTTGCGCTCGTTCCCATGTGGCCATTGCCAACAGGTCAACCCCGTCCAGGGTGACCGCCCCGCCGGTCACTACATAGCCAGGCTTACCCATCAACACGTTCGAGAGTGTTGATTTCCCTGAGCCGTTTGGACCCATCACGGCATGGACTTCTCCTGAGCGAACCGTGAGGGTAACGCCCTTCAGGATGTCCTTGCCGTCAACTGTCGCCCGAAGGTCGCTGATCACCAACTCGCTCATGACAGCTCCACCATGACTTCACCCTCCACAATTTCGATTGCATAGCTCGGCACTGCCCGGACTGCGGGAAGTGAGAGCGGTTGTCCAGTTCGTAAATCAAATGCGCTGCCGTGCTTCGGGCATTCAATCGCGCAGTCTTCAACTTCACCCTCGCTCAGAGACACATCTGCATGACTGCAACGGTCACCAATCGCATAGACCTCTGAGTCAAGGCGAACCACACACAGCCGGTGGCCTTCAACATCGATGCGCAAGGCTTCCCCGTCAGTGAGGTCGGCTAGGGAGCAGATTCTGACTGCAGGCTCACTCATGCTGACTCGTTCGAGGCGTCGGCAAGCAGTGCCGAATCGCTTGTAAGCAATGCGCCCACATGGGAATCAAGAATCTTGTTGACCCTGTCTCGTGCTACCGAAGCCAAAGCGGGAACAGCAAAATGATCGAGGACCTCGTCGAAGAAGCCGGCCACGATGAGTCGCTCGGCCACCAACGAGGGCACACCCCGACTCTCGACATAAAAGCGCTGTTCCTCGTCGACTGGACCAACGGTGGAGGCATGGGAGCAATGCACGTCGTTGTTTTCAATCTCTAGATTGGGAACCGACTCAGCCCAAGCCGTGTCCGAGAGTTTGAGGTTGCGATTTGTTTGATACGCATTCGACCCACGGGCATCAGGCTTGATTCGGATCAAGCCCGTGTACACCGAGTGCGAGTTGTCCGCAACGGCCCCCTTGAACAACAACTTCGACGTGGTGTCGGCAGCTTGATGTTCTTGAAAAGTCCGCAAATCAAGCATCTGATGATCGTCCCCGAAATACGCGCTCGACAAGTTGCCGCTTGCCCCTCGCCCAACGAGTCGACAGTCCATGCGCAGGCGTGCGTAGCTGCCACCGATGGCGGCCAATGCGGCATCGAGGGTTGCGTCTTGGCCTACTTCGGCAAGAAAGGTGCCGACCTGCCAGACCTGAGGCCCAACGTCTTGAAGAGCGCTATGGCTGACGCGTGCAGCGTTGCCAACCACCACTTCGGTCACTGGGGCAACAACCGCTGGTACATCAGCAGAGAGCGATGCCTCGATGAACGAGAACTGGCTGTTCTCGCCACCTCGGACCGAGAGTCGAGGAAAGGTAATCGAGTCAGCTACGTCAACGTAGAACACCACCGCAAGGGGAAGGTCGATCACGAGGTTGCGTGGCACATCAAGGACGACTGGATCAGCCCCGAATGCATCGTTATACGCCCCAAAAAGGTCTGGAGCTTCGTGCATCACTGCGCCGAGCACCTCAGCAGCACCCTTTGGCGTTGCGTCCTCCGGCACGGCACCAAATACCACACCCTGCTGAAGCAGTTCATCACTGAGCTGTGTTGAAACAATTCGGCCGTTGTAGACCAGGACCGATCCGCCAAGCTGGCCCAGTTCTTGGATGAACTCAGTCACAGCAAGCGGGATCTCGCTAGTTGTATGAGCTGCGTCGGCGTCTGGAGCCGGGATCATCTCAAACTGCTCAAGGTCTAAGTCGCCAATTCGGCTATAGCGCCATTCCTCTGAATCAGTGCTCGGAAACGCCATCTGCGCAGCATCTTCTGCTGCAGCATGTCGTCGTTCTCTCAACCAGGCAGGTCCGTCCAAGGAATCGGCAACTGCGCTACTGAAACTGTCTGTACTCAAGTCTGTGCTCACGTTGCTACTCACGTTGTTCAGGGGGCGAAACGGCTGAGCAGTAATTTACACTATCCGCGTAGGAGAATTACAGGCGGCGTTCGCCTCCGTAGGCAACTCCGCCGGATCGACCTCAGCCTGCTCGTCTCTCTGCAAGGGTGTTTGCGGCCTAGTCCTTACCCTTCTTGAAGAACTTCTTGATCCCGCCGAAACCCCGAGAACCCTTTGACTTTGCCTCCACCTCGGCATCCACCTCGGCCCGAGTCGAATCCACCACAGAGTTGATGATGTCCTCGGCCTCGTCGAGTAGGGCTGCGATCGATGGGTCCTCGCCGATTCCTTCTGGCTCGGGGGGAGGCGGTGGAGTGACCAACGAGCCGTGGGACCAGTTCACGTCAGCCAAGCGAGGCTGATACGCCGAACAAGGATCTGGGCACCGCCAAGGCGCCTCTGGCGCTAAGTCCAGATCGCACTTTCTAACGGCATCCCCATTGGGATAGGTGCGGCTTTCAAAGAACTTGCAACCCTCGCGCATCGGCATGTTTACAGTTTGCCAGATAGCAAGCGCAGGTAGATTTACCTAGGGTTTTGTTGCACTCTGAGGCTTAATCCACGGCCGAGATCTGCCGATACTGCCTCCATGACGATTGCTCATCCAGACCTCCAAACATCAGTAGCACGGGCACGTCTCGATTCCGAAGGCCATGTGATCTCAGCCAACCAATCCTTCGCAGCGATGTTCAATTCCGACGTCGATGGGGTCCTCGGCACTCATGTGATCACGCTCTGCGCCCCACAGGACTCAGCAGCGGTTCTCTCTGGCTTTGTTCGCGTAGTCGGCAAAGCGGCAGAGTCAGCGTCGATAGATCTTGATCCCCGACTCGCTCGAGGTGACCAACCCAAACTGCGGCTTGATTTTACGTTGGTTCACTCCATCATTCCGGGGGTTGCCGACACCATCGACTGCACTGCAAGCGATGGCCGAGAACAGACCCGTGCGGAACGACGAAGACGACACAGCCTGATGCAACAGACGCTGCATGAAACCGAAGACAGAGAGTCTGGTCTGCCTACCCGCCGCGGCTGCGAGGTACTCCTCGGATCAGCGGTTCGACACTCGGCTAGCACCGGTTCCCCTGTCTCCCTTCTGCGCTGTGACATTGACGGCATTAGCGAGATTGCGGAGACGCACGGATCAGCCGCGGGCCATGAAGCGGTCAACACGTATCTTGATCGATTCGCTCAGCGACTCCGCAACAGCGACAGCATTTGCCTAGCTAGCGGCGACACCTTTTTAGTGGTCGCCGAGGATCTCGGCGATGAACAAGACGCTGCGGGCGTTGCCTACCGCTTGTTGTCTGCCGCTGTGGAACCTGTGCAGGTGGCGGGTGAGGACAGAACCTTTCCCATGACGATTGGCATTGCAGTGGGAGACGGAACAGTGACGCCAGCGCAAATGTTTGCGGCAGCGCCACTCGCCCTGGAGCGGGCGCGAGTTGACGGTGTCGGCGGATTCCGAATCATCGATCTGCGCCAGCAGCCGGCCACGTAGTCCAGAGTCAGAGGCAGAGCCAGAGCCAGAGCTCCGTTAGCCGACCGAACCTTCCATTTGCAGTTCGATCAGACGGGACCACTCCACTGCATATTCCATGGGCAAAGTCCTAGTGACAGGTTCGATAAACCCGTTTACTACCATCGACATGGCTTGCTCTTCTGATAGGCCACGACTCATCAGGTAGAAGAGTTGCTCGTCAGCCACCTTCGACACGGTGGCCTCGTGGCCGATGATTGCGTCCTGGGCGCCGATCTCCATGTACGGGTAGGTATCGCTGACCGACTCCTCATCAAGGATGAGCGCGTCGCACTGCACATGTGACTTGCAGCCGTATGCGCCTTCTTCGACGCGAACCAAGCCCCGGTAAGAGGTTTGCCCGCCGTCTTTGGAGATGGACTTGGAAACAATCTTTGATGTGGTCTCTGGCGCAGCGTGCACCATCTTCGCCCCAGCATCTTGATGCTGACCAGCACCGGCGTAGGCAACAGAGAGCACTTCACCCGATGCCTTCGGGCCGACCATGACCACTCCGGGGTACTTCATTGTCAGTCGTGAACCGATGTTGCCGTCGATCCATTCCATATGCCCTTCGGCCTCGACCACAGCACGCTTGGTCACAAGGTTGAAGACGTTGTTCGACCAGTTCTGAATGGTTGTGTAGGTCACGCGGGCACTTGGCTTCACAATGATTTCAACCACTGCAGAGTGCAGGGAATCAGAGGTGTATGTAGGTGCAGAACACCCTTCGATGTAGTGAACCTTCGAGCCCTCATCAGCGATAATGAGCGTGCGTTCGAACTGGCCCATGTTCTCTGCGTTGATCCGGAAATAGGCCTGAAGAGGCATCTCAACCTCGACACCTGGCGGAACGTAGATGAACGAACCACCCGACCAGACTGCCGAGTTGAGCGCCGAGAACTTGTTGTCATTACGCGGAATGACCGTGCCGAAATACTGCTTCACAATCTCTGGATACTCGCGAAGCGCAGTATCCATATCGCAAAAGATCACACCCTGCTGTTCGAGGTCTTCACGATTGCGGTGAAACACCACCTCTGACTCGTACTGGGCAGTAACTCCGGCCAAGTACTTTCGCTCAGCCTCTGGGATGCCCAACTTCTCGTACGTGTTCTTGATGGCATCGGGAAGGTCGTCCCAATCACTGACCTGCTCGCTCGTGGGCTTGATGTAGTAGTAGATGTCGTCGAAGTAGATCTCTGACATGTCACCACCCCAAGATGGCATCGGGCGCTTCAAGAAATACTTGTAGGCCTTGAGGCGAAACTGCAGCATCCAATCCGGCTCGCCCTTCATCCAAGACATTTCACGGATGATGTCTTCGTTCAAGCCACGCTTTGGCTTGAAGACATAGTCTTCGGCGTCGCTCCATCCGAGCGAGTACTTCGAAAGATCAAGATCTATGGACATACAGGGCCTCCAACGGGCGGGGGATAATTTCTCCTACGTGGATAGTAACAACTCCAGCCACTGATTGACACGGCGGATCCCGTGAATATCGTCTCATGCCCCCAAAGGCCCCAAATACGCCAAGGTTAAGTAGCCCCAACTCCAGGTAGCACCAACTCGAAGTTTTAGATTGACCTAGGTTCTGCGTATCTACTGAGCCGAAGCGGGCATAACGACCCCGATCAATCCCGTCATCGCGAGCGACCTGCTGCCTCGCACGAACCAAAGGATGTACTCCTATGCCTGACCCCAGCCTTCTTGACCCGGCACTCAAAGCCCTACTCGACACCATGGCCGAGTCGGGCGCTGCCCCAGTCGAATCGCTGACCGTGCAAGAAGCTCGCGAGTTCAACGAGATGTTCACTGCCTTAGGCGGGGAAGTTGAAGATGTCTCGGCTGTAGAAGATCTACAGATCGAAGGAGTCCCCTGCCGGCTCTACCGACCCCTGAGTTCCTCCCCCGAGCAACCAAGCGAGCTACTGCCAGTTTTGGTTTGGTTCCATGGAGGAGGTTGGGTTCTAGGGACTCTCGACTCCACAGATTTAACTGCTCGCAGCCTTGCAAACCGCTCCCAGCATCTGGTGGTGGTTGTGGACTACCGCCTTGCACCCGAGAGCCAATTCCCAGCAGCCGTTGAGGATTGTTGGTCAGTAACCTCTTGGCTTGCAGATGGTGGTGCCGAGACACTTGGAGGCAACGCTACACAAGTGTCAGTTGGTGGCGATTCAGCGGGTGGCAACTTGGCTGCAGTAGTGAGCATTCTGAGTCGTGACGCAGCCCTTGCACTACGTCGACAAATTCTTGTGTACCCGGTCACTGATGTTGCCAACGAGTCTGCTTCCTATGTCGAAAACGGAACGGGCCACCTCTTGACTACAGACACCATGCGTTGGTTTATTCAGAGCTACACCTCTCCTGATCAACGATCAGACTGGCGCGCTTCGCCACTGCTTGCCGAGAACCTGTCAGGTGTTGCACCGGCGTATGTATTCACGGCGGGGTTCGATCCGCTACGCGATGAGGGCCGGGCCTATGCAGACCGACTCCTCGATGCTGGGGTCTCGGTGACTCAGCAGGAGTTTCCAACTGCCATTCATGCCTTCTTAAACTTGGGCGGAGTTACGCCTCTCGCCGCCGAGGCCATCAACGCAATCGCGGCTGCCCTTGAAATCGAGACGTGAATAAAGCCGCTGACCTGAGTAATCCTGCAAGGTGCCCTTCACGGGAATCCATCGGCCTAAAAATTGTGCCTACTCCTCCGGGAAGGGGCGTTGGTCAAGTGGCAGGGACCGGTACACAAACCATGCAGCGCGGCACTCCGCAGGAGTCCCACCAACATGGGCTGCGTGCCAGCGGACCGAAAAGCGGTTGTACTCAAACTGCGCATCAGGCTGGCTTCGTGGCGTGTCGCGAGTTGCCTCCCAGTGGGCGACTAGATCTGCCACCGTTGTTCCCGACGAAGACGTCATGAATTCGCGCACATGGCTGTCGACTCTAAAGTCATCGCCGATACGGAGTTCAAGATAGGACCGCAATTGGCGAGTCATTCGCTGACCAGCAGGGAGAATCGTTGTGTCGAGCAGTGGTTCGCATAGCGGTCCGGGCGGACGGGGCTGGGGCTGAGGCGGGGCTACCGATCGGCCATCAAGGCTCGCAGCGACTCGCTCCACGAGATCACGCTTGACACCGCCCACTGGCAGGCCCGCTCGCCGACAGAATGCTCGCAGTTCAACAACAGTCCAGTACCAACGTGCGAACTCTGCCGAGGTGAGATTCGCTTCAAGGGCTGGTCGAACTGGAGGGTCCGTCACAACTAGTCGAGGCCTACTCGTAGATCCACTTATGAAACCACGGGTCCGAAGTTTCAATCTGGAAGTTCTGGACCAGGGTCACAAACTCGGCAATCTGTTCGGCCTGCTCAGGCACGTCGGCAAGGTTGTGCAGTTCAAGGGGGTCGGCTTCTAGGTCATAGAGTTCGAACCGCGGACGATGTAGATAGGTGTCCACCTCTCGCAGACCAAGCGTGCCGGTCTCTCGAAGAGTGGCCTGCCAACTCGCTGACATGTGAATGTCCGAGGCTGTGGGAAAGTCAAGCTTCCATGCGATGTTGTAAATGAACTTCCAGCGATGGGTTCGAACAACTCGCATCGGGTAGTAGTTGGTGACCTGATGAAAGCAGTGTGAGGCAAACACATGATCTCTACCTGGGGATTCTGGATGCTCCAGTAACGGCCGCAGGCTTTCTCCAAACATGGCAGCACCAAGTTCGCCAGCCCCCGCAAGGTCGAGCACCGTCGGAGCGAGATCGGCCCAACTCACCAAGGCCTCGCAGCTCACACCCGAACTCGACACAGCAGCGCTAGACACAGGCTCGGTCCCGGTGCCGTTCTCTGGTGAATCGCCTTTGTTAGCAGCGGGGATTGTGCTGACAATCAACGGAAGTTGCATGCCGGGGTCATACAGAGTCGTCTTAGCGACAGGGAACGCTCCCCCGTTATCCGAGAGATACAAGATGACCGTGTCTCTGTCAGACCCAGCATTAGCAATCAAGTCGATAAGTCGACCGACACCACGGTCGAGTCGGGCGATCGACTGGTAGTACTCGGCAATCTCGGCACGTACCTCGGGAAGGTCCGCCAGCCAAGGAGGAACAATCACCTCTTCGGGATCAAAGGGTGTTTCCTCATCTCCGGGAAATGGCGTCCGGGGATTGCCAAAGTCATCGGGCCGAAGCGGGTGGTCTGCACGCTCCCAGTTTCTATGCGGGTCATGCGAACACCAGTAGAGAAAGTACGGGGATTCACCTTGGACAAACTCTTCACAACGCCCTGCAAGCCACAGATCATCTCGCTGCCGCAAAATGTCTTCATCCGTACCCCACTCGGGCGGGTCAAAGTCGAATGGAAACAGCGCCTCTGGTTGATAGTGCTTTTTCCCCATCCGGCCCGTCCGATAACCCGCCTGTTTCATCAGCTTCGGCAATGTCGTGACGTGGCTCGACATAGAGAAATTGTGCGGGTCATGAATCAGACCGAACGTCCTATTGGTGTGGTTGTGCAAACCGCTCAAGATGACCGAGCGGCTAGCGGAACACGAGGCCGTAGTGCAGAAAGCGTTGTCAAAGCGCACGCCTGAGGCAGCGAGAGAATCAATGTTCGGCGTGGACACAACTGGGTTTCCGTAGCATCCGACTGCTTCGCGGCCGTGATCATCAGCCACGATCATGACAATGTTGGGCTGCTTCGAACTAACTGCTTCGGTCATGGGGTCACTCTAGGTCCTCGAGCTCTCACGGAGCCGAGACAGAATAGGTATGACTCCACTGCCAACAGAACCGCCACTTTTGCCAGCCGCTTCAGAGTGTTGCCGGCAGCCGTGTTCGGGTCTGTTCTAACCTAATTAGGTGAGCCGTCGATTGGATCAGACAGATCAGCAACTCCCCCGAGATTCCAACGAGATCCCCGGCTCCTCCGACCCGGCCGCAGACGCCGAAATTCTGCCCGACTCGACTGCTCAGCCAGTCTGGCGAACCCCGCTGATCGCTGGTGTTGCAGCAGCATGTGGATGTGTAGCTATTGCTGTGGTCAACCCAACAGATACGGGGATGCCCATCTGCTGGTCGCGAGCAGTTTTTGGCATTGATTGTCCACTTTGCGGCGGACTGCGGGCCACGAACTCACTCATGCGGGGCAGATTCCTAGAAGCTGCTGATCACAACGTGTTGGTTGCCATCGCCTTGCCGCTTGTGGCTGTCATCTGGGTGATCTGGGTGGCG
>CAMDAT010000065.1 GCA_945888825.1 Bifidobacterium breve
GCAGTTGGCGCACTCTGCGGCTTAGCTGTTCTTGGACTCTCCAGGCCGACCACTTCTGGCATCACTGCACTAATCGCCGCTGTGGCAATTCTCCCACTACTCGTGACCGGTTACGCACAGTCAAGGACTCAGCCAAGGCGAGTTGTAGCCGCTATCACAGGCATTTTTCTTCTGCTAGGAGCAGTTGCCATAGCTACAACCGTTTTCGTGGGACTGACCCAACGTTCAGCAGTCGAGGCAGCAGTGGAACAAACCCGAACCGCAGTAGAGATCGCCTCTTCCGATTCACCCGAAGGCTCCACGGCTGCGTTTACTCAGGCCAGCGAAAGCTTCAACAAGATTGAATCCACGCTGAACTCGTGGTGGTTAGCCCCGGCAAAGGCAACACCGATACTGGGGCCCAATCTGGAGTTACTCCGAACTGCTGCCCAATCAGGGACCGAGCTCAATCTGGTTGGAAGCACTCTGAGTACCACCGTCACGAAAGATGCATTGCGCTCCCCGAACGGCGGCGTGAACCTAGCCGAGGTCGCAGCAATACAACTGCCCGTGACGAACGCGGCGGCACAAGTCGATGCTGCAGTTCAGTCACTAGATGCAAGTAAGTCGCCATGGTTGCTGCCTCCCCTGAACGCAGCCTTTTTGGACCTGAGTACCGAACTGAACAATGCAAACGAAACTGCTCGTACTGCCGAGATGAGCGTCCTGCGCCTTCCCAGTCTGCTCGGAGCCGATGGCCCGCGCCGATATGTGATGCTGCTCGGCAACCCCGCAGAGTCCAGAGATATCGGCGGCCACATCGGAAACTGGGCCGAGCTCACCGCTCAGGACGGCATTCTCTCGCTTGTGAAAGTTGGTCAGCCCTACGACCTTGCCAGCCCAGCCACATCGCCGCCGCTTACCCTCAAGCCAGGGGCCTACCCGCCCTCGCTTCTGGAACTTCGTCCTCAGTATTTCCCGCAGAACTGGGGCGGAACAGCCGATTTCCCAACCGTGGCAGCCCTCTCCCAGGAACTCTTTGAGCAGGCCCGTCCCGGCGCAGCTGTAGATGGCGTTATCTATGCCGACCCAGCCGCATTTGCCGCATTACTGAACTTCACCGGCCCAGAGCCAGTGCCCGGTACCGACTTGGTTTTGACCCCCGACAACGCCGAGAAGTTTCTCACAACCGATCAGTTCACCGTGTTCAAGACCGAGACCCAAGCCAATCAGGTGGTCTCGGACTTGATTGACAACGTGGTGAGGCAATTTGGAACGACTCAGCTCCCCTCTCCGAAATCCTTAGTGAATACCCTCGGCCCGCTGGTAAAGCGAGGCAGTCTGCAGTTCTACTCATTTGACAAGAAGGACCTGCCACTACTCGAACGGCTAGGACTTACAGGCAGGGTTCAAAGGCCTGGAAGCGGAGACTTGCTCTCGGTCCTGACTCGTAATGCGAATCCGTCGAAGATTGACGTCTACTTAGAGCGTAAATCGGAGTACATCGTAGACTGGGACCCGCTATCGGGTGACCTGACTGCCAAATTAAAGGTCACTCTGATGAACTCTGCACCCGCTACGGACCTTGCTGACGTGGTAGCTACTCAGATTCCAACTCTGCCGCCGGGGACAAACCGCACAATCGTGTCCGTACTCAGCCCTTGGACGGTTGACTCTGCATCTCTGGATGGCAAGCTCACGACCATTGGAACCCAGCCAGAGCTTGCGGGAATCTTGCGCCATAACCTCCTAGTCGACCTTCCGCCCGGGTCAACTCGGGTCATTGAGTTAGAGCTACAAGGAACAACGGATCAAGAACTGCCCTACAGAATCGCGTGGATTGGGCAACCGACCGCAAACCGCACAGATTCCATGAAAATGGAGTTAATCACTCAGGATGTCCGAACCGGGCAGGGTTCTGCGAGCTCATTCCATCGCTTCGCCGGGGATCAGGACGAGCTCTACACCTTCGCGAACTCGGGCCTTTGAGCAAGGCGACTGCTGCAACTAGAAACAATTAGAAAAAATTGCTGGACATCGTTCAGGGTTTTGCACGATAATAGGGGAACTTGTGCTGCGCGGGGTAGCACTTCTTGGCGAAATTCATTGCTTCCTAGGGGGATCATGAACATCACGGCTTTGACTCGAAATCGTCTTCTCTTGCCAGGGCTCGTTGCTCTGATGGCTGGACTAGCTGTTGCATGCCCGGGGCCAACCCCGACACCAACTACTACCACCACCTCAACCACGACAGCATCCACCACGACCACCACGATTGACCCCAATTGTGGTGCGTATACACCTACGAATCTGGCGCTCAGCTCGAGCACAGCTTCTGCGGGTGGCGGCATCAACGTCTCGGGAACTGGCGAAGCGGGCAAGCTTGTTGTGATCACGCTTCGTTCCGTAGCCACGGGAGCAGTTGTGAACCCCAACACCACAGCAACGGTTCAGCCTAACGAAACTTGGACAACACCACTCACCCTGCCTGGTTCACTAGCAGCGGGCGATTGGGATGTAGTTGCAACTGCTCAAGGTTGTACAGCCGAAGCCTCGGCCCAGCTGACCATTGTTCCCTGATTCAGGGATCATCTGATCCATATCAAGAACTACGAGAAAGAACCCCGCTGGCTTCGGCCAGTGGGGTTCTTTCGTTTTGAATCGGACTTCCGCCGATTACCTATCTGCCTAGGTTCATAAACAAGGCGCACACCTAGACATTGTGTATTTGGAACGCCACAGCCGCATGATTAGTTGGATTGGCGGCCGTTACCTCGGTGCAGTCTTTGTGCGTGGCACCGGATTGGCGCTGCAAGCAGACGGTCCACGCCTATTCCCAGATGCGGTCTAGCTGATTCAGCATTGAAAACTATTTTCATACACAACATATATACTTTCATGTACAGTGCAAAAGCCTCAACTTGACGGCCGATAAAGATGGCGGGGAATCCATGAGGAAACAAGGTTCGCTTCTGGTTTTTTTGCTTGCGGCATGTGTGGGGTTGTTCGCTGCGTGTGTACCTGCAGCAGTCCCAACAACAACAACCACCACGGTTATTCCTGTGGTTGACTGCACCGCACGCGGGCCGGGTGTCGACCTACACGGATGCAACTTGGCCGGCGCCAGACTGGACTTCGCCATCCTGTCTGGTGCCAACCTGACCGACGCCAATCTGCGTAACGCCTACCTGATGAGTGCGAACCTGCTCGGTGCCAACCTCACCGGCGCTGATCTGAGCGACGCGATCCTCACCGGCGCCACCCTGCGCGGCGCCTACCTGACCGGTGCTGACCTGGGCGGCGCCATTCTGACTTCCACAGATCTGCGGAGAGCCAACCTGAGCGGCGCAAATCTGGGCTATGCAAACCTAACCAACGCAAACCTGACCGAGGCCGACCTGAGCGGCACCGACCTAACCGAGGCGTACCTGACTGACGCCAACCTGGACCTCGTCACCTGGTCGAACACGACATGTCCGAATGGTGTTGTTCAGGATACGGAATGCCCCCGCACATCAGCAGGCTGAGTTGAACCCCAAACAACTGAGCTAAGGCCCCTACACAACGTCGGGTCCTTCCACATTTTTGTGACCCCTACCCGGTAGATCAAGGCACCCGAGTTCCAGGAGTTCCATAGTCCTTAGGGATCTTGGTCTAGATCCAGAAGATCTAGGTGCGAGGGATTTCGCGCAACTCGAAGGTCTCGATGATGTCACCGGACTTCAAGTCCTGGAAGTCTGACAAGCCAATGCCACACTCATATCCAGAGGAAACCTCACGGACGTCATCCTTGAAGCGACGCAGCGAACTGACTTCGCCCTTCCAAAGGATGTTTCCATCTCGCAAGAAGCGCACCTTTGAGTTCCTGGTGATCACGCCCGACTGCACCAAGCAGCCAGCCACAGAACCGATCTTTGGCACCTTAAAGACCTCACGGACTTCGGCATCGCCAGTGACGATCTCCTCATACTCCGGCTCGAGCATGCCGATCATTGCTGATTCGACGTCTTCAAGAAGTTTGTAAATGACCTCGTAGGTTCGAATCTCTACGCCCTCGGCTGCGGCTAGGTCTCTGGCCTGCCGGCTGGGTCGGACGTTGAACCCGATGAGGGTCGCGTCTGAGGTTGCAGCAAGAGCAATATCTGACTCGGAGATTCCACCGACCCCACGGAGAACAAATGCGACCTTTACTTCTGGTCGTTCAAGCTTGTGAAGACTCTCGGTCAGTGCTTCGAGTGAACCCTGGGCATCTGCTTTGACGATGAGGTTGAGATTGGTCTGCTCGCCCGCTTGGATCTGAGCAAAAATATCTTCGAGGCGAGCGCCTTGAAGGCTGACGGAGGAGTCTCTTCCCCGGGCAGCTTCTCTGTGCCAACGCTCACGCGTTTCTGCCACTGAGCGAGCTTTGCGCTCATCAGGGGCAACAATAAAGTCGTCCCCAGCAAAGGCGATGTCTGAAAGACCGAGCACCTCTACTGGCGTTCCGGGTAGAGCCTCTTTCACTTGCTCGCCGTGGTCGTTGATCAGTGCGCGAATTCGACCCCATGCCGGACCGGCAACAAGCGGGTCGCCTACATGCAACGTTCCATGCTGCACCAGAATCGATGCGACTGGACCGCGACCAATATCTAGGTGCGCTTCTAGGACGACTCCACGTGCACGACCAACTGGACTTCCACGAAGGTCCTCAACTTCTGCAACCAGCAAGAGCGTGTCGAGCAATTCGTCAATTCCAGTGCCGACCAGCGCAGACACCTCTACCACCACGGTGTCTCCGCCCCAAGATTCGGGCACAAGCTCATGTTCGGCGAGCTGCTGCAGCACACGATTGGGATCTGCGCCCTCTCGGTCGATCTTGTTCATCGCGACAACGATTGGCACCTCGGCCGCACGAGCGTGAGCAATCGCCTCGATTGTTTGCGGCATAACACCGTCATCTGCAGCGACGACGAGAACAACAATGTCTGTCGCCTCGGCACCACGGGCTCGCATGGCGGTGAACGCCTCGTGGCCAGGAGTATCAATGAACGTCAGGGAATGCCCGTTCTTTTCGACTTGATATGCGCCGATGTGCTGGGTAATTCCACCGGCCTCACCTGCAACAACATTCGCATCGCGAATCTTGTCTAGAAGTTTGGTCTTACCGTGGTCAACGTGACCCATAACAGTGATTACTGGCGCACGGGTAGGCCATGACTCGTAATTCTCATCGTCGTCCTCGGGAACCTCAAGCACCTTCTGAAGTTCGACCTCTTGTTCCTGCCCTAGGTCAACGAGCGAAATCTCGGCTCCAACCTCTGCAGCAAAGAGTTCGATCATTTCATCGGGTAGCGACTGTGTTGCAGTCACCATCTCGCCCTGCTGCAACAAGAAACGCACAACATCGGCCGCAGTACGATTCAACCTGGCGCTCAAGTCCTGCGGAGTTGAGCCACGCTCAATCACGACTACGCCCTCTGGCACCGGGGCGCTAGCAGGCGTATAGGTCGGGATGTCCATTGGCTGGAGTTCTTCGCGGTTACGACGTCGACGGCCCTTGCGCCGCGGTGGGCGCTGCTGAGGTCCACCTGGACGACCACCACCGGGACGGCCACCACCTGGCGCGCCACCGGGTCCACCGCCGGGAGTTGCTCCGGGTGCAGCAAATCCGCCAGCAGCAGGTCGATTGAAACCGCCACCTGAGGGTGCACCACCTGGGGAGGATCCACCTCGGTTTGAGTCACCTGCAGTGCGACCGGGACCACCCGGTCCACGACCTGATTGAGCTGGTCCTCTGCCACCAAGCCCGGGGGGAGGCGGAATCGGCTTGCCCGTCAGGGAACGAGGCGGGCCAGGGGGCGGCGGGATGACCTTGCCGCTACTCGACACGGGAGCTCCCAAGCTGGCCTCTGTGGATGCCTGCTCAGGTAGCGTTTGCGCATCTGCATCTGGCGAAGCTTTGTCTGCTGCTGGGCTAACTGGCTCTGCAGTTGCAGGAGCGACCGTTGTAGAAGCTGGCTCTGCAGTCTCTGGAGCGGCAGTCTCTGGAGCGGCTGTCTCTGGACCCGCAGATGTTGAAGCTGCGGGTGCTGGAGCCTGCTGTGGCTCTACTGGGGCTGACGCCGGAGGTTTTGGAGCAACTGGTGCTGGAGCAGGCGCCGCTGCTGCGGGTCGTGCTGGAACAGGCTTTGAGGAGATCACCTTGCGAGGAGTCGCTGCAGGTGCCGCCTCTGGCTGGACAGCCTCGGGGGTTTGCACTGAATCGCTTGCTTCGGCACCCTCAGAGAGTGACTCTGCGGCGGGCGCAGTTGGAACCTTGGCAGTCGATGGCCGAAGTGCCGGTGCCTCGGATTCGGCCGCAGCGGCTTCTACTGGTTCGCTTGGGTTCTCGGCTGCGGTGGCTGTTGAGGTTGCGGGCTTGGCCGCAGCCTTTTTCGCTGGCGACTTCTTTGCTGCTGCCTTCTTGGCAGGCGCCTTCTTGGCCGCAGCTTTCTTAGGTGGTGCCTTCTTGACTGCTTCGGGCTCTTCTGGCTGCTGCTCCCGAATCAGACCGTCACGTTTAGCCCTGCGCCGCACACCGTCTGCATAGGCGTCGTCTAGCGAAGAGGAGTGACTCTTGACGCCATATCCGAGCGCGTCGCAGATATCCATGCACTCTTTGTTGGTGAGACCGAGCTCTTTTGCTAGCTCGTGCACTCGTTGCTTTGCCAAGACGTTCCGTTCGTTCTGTGAAGTAATGCTCACCGGGTGATCCGGTGAAGTTCCCGACACCAAACCTGTAGAGGCTCGCGCGTGATCGGGGCGCCGGACGCTGCCGACAATTGCCTATTCTTTCACGGATCGCAGCCCGGCACGAACTGCATAAGAGAATCGCAGCGGGGCGACTCCCCCGCCTCGCAGCATGAACAGACCCTCACCGTGGATTTAAGGCGCTTGATCAGGCCTCGGGAGCAGGATCCAAGGCTGAATCCTCAGTAGCGGCCTCAGATTCCTCTGCAATCTCTTCAAGTTCGGCCTCTTCCTCATCGACCTCAAGTTCAGCAATGAGTTCAGAGACCTCTTCGATTGCCTCAGTTATCTCTGCATCGAGAACTTCCTCGATGGCCTCTTCGACAATTTCGAGCTCAATTTCTTCGATTGCCTCGGCAAGTTGAAGCTCTGGCACCGAGCTCTCTCGGTTCTGCATCTCTGACCACTCCTCGACAGTCAACGGAGCGCTTCCGTCCGCTGGCTTCCAGAGTTGCTCGCCTTCACTCGTCTCAATCCACTCGCCATCGGCATAGGAATCGTTTGCGTACGTGCGCTCGTAGGCCTCTTGTTCGGCCACATCTGATTCGCTGCGGATGTCCACACGGAATCCGGTAAGCCGAGTGGCGAGGCGCGCATTCTGACCCTCTTTGCCGATTGCTAGCGAGAGCTGGAAATCAGGCACGATCACATCAGCTACGCGCTTTTCGAAGTCAATACGGACCTCTTTCACCTTGGCTGGCTGGAGTGCCTTCATCACAAAGTCGCTCGGATCATCAGAGAAGGGAACAATGTCAATCTTCTCCCCCTTCAACTCCGTCACAACCATGCGAACACGAGCCCCTCGAGCGCCAACGCAAGATCCAACGGGATCGACGTTTTGATCGTTCGACCAGACTGCAATCTTGGTACGGTGCCCAGGTTCACGAGCACAGGCCTTGATCTCGACAACACCTTCGGCGATCTCGGGAACTTCGAGCTCAAAAAGTCGCTTGATCAGACCGGGATGAGTACGTGACACCACAATCTGCGGGCCCTTGGCCGTGCGGCGAACCTCGACGATGTAGGCCTTGACACGATCTCCTGGCTCAGGACGCTCATAATTGACTTGCTCAGACTGAGGGAGCAGTGCTTCGACACGGCCCAGATCCAACAAGGTATAACGAGAGTCGGACTGCTGGATGATTCCCGTAACGATGTCACCCTCTCGGCCGGCATACTCCTCATATTTCTGCTCACGCTCCGCCTCGCGGATCCTCTGAGTCATGACCTGCCGAGTGGTGGTTGCAGCTATACGGCCAAAGTCATCGGGGGTGACGTCAAACTCTTCCCCATAGGGCTCGCCATCCTCGTCGACCTCTTGAGCAAACACCGTGATCTCAAAGGTTTCGGTATCGATACTGACCCAAGCAAAGCCGAGTGCATCGGGCTGCTTCTTATAGGCCGTGGTCAGTGCCTCGGCTAGGGCCGAGTACAAGGTATCTACTGAAATATTGCGCTCGGTTGCTAATGCTTGTAGCGCTTCATTCATCTCTGAACTCATGAGACTGCCTCACTCTGTGTTGTGAATTCGGGTGTTGTGAAATCGGGTGTTGTGAAATCGGGTGTTGTGAACTGTGTTGTTGTGAACTGTGTTGTTGGGACTGCAGTACCTGCCATCAGTCTTCCTCTCCTGAGGGCTGCATCTTGCTGGGCTTCTTGGCTGTAGTGCTGGGCTTCTTGCCTGCAGTACTGGGCTTCTTGGCTGTAGTGCTGGGCTTATTGGCTGGTCGCCCAGGACGAGAACCTTTGCCCGGCTTCGGTGCAGCGTCACCAACAAAGTGGGTCTTCGCCCGCTCGATATCGCTGAGTTGTAGCACTCGGCTGCTGCCGTCCTCGAAGCGAACCTCACAAGTGGTCTCGTCTGCCGCAATCAGCGTGCCGTCCACGCGTCGCTCCCCTTCAACCGAGGGGCGAGTCTTGATTTTGACCTCTCGGCCAATTGCGGAGGCAAAGTGCACCGGTGTCCGAAGGTTACGTTCTAGACCGGGGCTAGAAACTTCCAACGTATAAGCACTCGTGATGATGTCTGCCTCGTCAAGCAGATTCGAAATCTGACGGGTTGCTTGGGTAATTGCCCCTAAATCGATGCCGCCTGGACGATCAATTAAGACCCGCAGATTGCCACCCGAGTAATCCAGGTCATAGAGCGACAACTCAAGTTCAGCCAGCACAGGAGCGATCAGGACGCCAAGACGGTCAGCTTGTGCACTCATGTTGTCGTCCTTTCGTTCTGGGTCTGAAGTGGAGTTGGGAATCTTGTTCGGTAACGCGTTCCGCCCGACCGCAGCAAGGACAAGGAGGACCCTCATCTCGGCTGTCAGGCGCTCCAACTCTTCAGCACCATAGAAAAAGCGCGGGCAGTGCCCACGCCTTGCGGACTTCCGGAAAGCATGAACTATAGGCGAACGAGCGGTGTCAACGGTAGAACCGGCATCAAACCCACCATCAACCCGTACAAAACTGCCCCTCGATCAGTAGGAGCGAGCAACCAGAGCAACTGCACCCGGCTCATCATCAGACTGCGCAAGACCACCCTCAGCGCTTTGCAAACAGCGTACCGTGATGGCCTCTTTTGCTAGTTGGTCAATCCCACCGTCGGCCAAAGCTGCCCATGGGATTCTTGCAAATCCAGTGCTCGCTGCTTCACGGGCCTCGGCAATGCTGCTCACGTCAAATGTACGAGCATCACGATCAGATCGAGACTGCTCGAGCATTCCGAGCTGCATCTCCTCGAGAATCGCTGCAGCGCGAATGTTGAGTTCCCCCAACTCGCAGGGAACCTTCTCGCCAGTGTCCCTTCGGGCGATTACCACACGACCCTCACCCAGGTCACGAGGACCCACTTCGATTCGCAGCGGAACCCCTTTGAGCTCCCAATCAGTCGCACGGCGACCAAACCCGGTTGCAACTTGTGCATCGAGTCGGCATCGCACACCAGACTCGGTAAGTCCGTCGAGCAGGTCACGAGCCACTTGAGTGACGGAACCGTCCTCATCCTTCACGACCAAGACAACAGCTTGCACAGCAGCCACCCGCGGCGGAACTCTCAGGCCGGCGTCATCGCCGTGAGCCATGATCAATCCACCCATCATGCGTGTAGACACGCCCCATGATGTGGTCCAGCACAGCTGCCGCTCACCGTGTTCATCTTGGTATCCAATATCAAAGGCCCGTGCAAAGTTCTGGCCGAGCTCGTGACTCGTGCCCATCTGCAATGCTTTGCCATCTCGCATCATGGCTTCGCAGGTCAACGTGTTCGTAGCTCCAGCAAAACGCTCTTGGGGGATCTTGCGGCCTGTGAACACGGGGATTGCTAGCACGTTCACCATGAACTCTTCATAGACCTCATGAAGGATCCGTGCCGCATACGAAGCTGCGTCATCTTCGGTGGCGTGAGCGCAGTGGCCTTCCTGCCACAAGAACTCACTAGTCCGCAGAAAGAGCCTGGGGCGAAGCTCCCAACGCACCACATTCGCCCACTGATTCAACAAGAGCGGCAAGTCTCGATAGGACTGGATCCACTTGGACATGTACTCGCCGATAACCGTTTCAGAGGTGGGCCGCACAACCACCGGCTCATCGAGTTCCTTGCCTCCGCCATGAGTCACAATTGCTAGCTCAGGGCTAAACCCTTCGACGTGCTGTGCTTCTTTCTTCAGGTAACTCTCGGGAATAAAGAGCGGAAAGTATGCATTCTCGGCACCGGCAGCTTTGATGCGAGCGTCAACCTCTGCAACCATCCGCTCCCAGATTGCGTAGGCATAGGGACGAATCACCATGGTGCCTCGGACGGGGCCGTTCTCTGCGAGCTGGGCTTTGGTCAGGATGTCCTGATACCAGCGGGGGAAGTCTTCGGCTTGGGGGGTAAGGATCGGGGGCTTTGCCATCGCATGGAGCGTACCGTTGCTGAGGCCACCCGGTGAGCTTCCCACTTCTGCAGAGCAGTCACCCCTGCCGATACTCTGATCCGATGAACCTTCCGACTCGTGCTCTGCGCACTCTGGGCGCCGCTTCACTTGGTGTAGGGGTCGCAGCCCTTGCCTCTGGGGTCGCCGTCCATCTCGCTGGCACCAAAATCAGGAAAACAGAAGACCCGCTGATTGATGAGTTGCTCGACATTCACACAGAGGTGAAGCACCACCACGTACCAACGCGTGACGGAGCCTCGATACACGTGGTGGAGCGAGTTGGTCTTCCAGTTCCACAGCACACGGATGCACTTACCCCTCCTGCAGCCGAGGAGTCCACAGCCCTGGGCCAACCAGTTGTGCTACTGCACGGGGTGACCTTGCAATGGTGGGTATGGGGTGCACAGTTCAACAACCTCGGCCCGCAGCATCGCGTGCTGGCTTGGGACATGCGCGGGCATGGTGAGTCAACGGTCGGCAGCGAGGGCATGACTATGGAAGCCATTGCTCATGACCTTGCAGAACTGCTTGAGTTCTTTGATCTGAACGAAGCGATTGTTGTTGGCCATTCCATGGGAGGCATGGCACTCGGTGCATTCTGCGCAGATCACCTTGATGCCGCCCACGATCGAGTCGCTGGACTCATGTTTCTTGCAAGTAGCGCCGCCACCATGGCAATCCCTGCGCTGACCGGGGGTGCGGTCGGCGTATTGCAGTTGCTGGCCTCGACCAAGCTCGATCTGCGGCAGCCGAACCCCCAACGTTTATGGCGAAACAACAATCTGTCAGTGGTACTGGTGCGCTGGGCATTCGGAAGGCACCCCACAGCCAAAGCAGTCGAGCAAGTTCGCCTCATGCTGGCAGATTCAAATCCGGCCATAGCTCAAGATGCCGGGCGTGCAATTGCCGCACATGATGTGGTCGCTGACCTGCAGCATGTGCGAATCCCCACACTGGTAGTGGTTGGCGACCTTGATCGACTCACTCCCCCAGCGCACGCAGAAATTCTTCTTGCAGCAATTCCAGGCTCGCAGTTGCGACTACTTCCCGATATTGGACATCAGGTCATGCAGGAAGATCCCAATGCCTTGCATCGCCTGATCGAAGAACTCGCAGCTTTGCCTGCAAGCTAAAAGAACTCGTAGCAGCCCAGGCCGATCTACACCGGCCCGTAGCTGTGCGCTCGGTTCGTTAGCTCTCGAATTTCTTATGGATCAGGTCCACTCGCTGCTCACTGGCGTTGGCATCATCGCCCTGCTCCTC
>CAMDAT010000066.1 GCA_945888825.1 Bifidobacterium breve
CCAGACGTGATGGATACCTGGGCCACATCCTCGTTGACTCCTCAGATTAGTTGTCAGTGGGAGGAGAATCCTGACCTCTTCGCAGCAACATTCCCCATGGATATGCGCCCTCAAGGCCACGACATCATTCGCACATGGCTGTTCTCTACAGTGCTTCGCAGCGAGTACGAACATGACTCCCTGCCCTGGTCGAACGTAGCGCTTTCGGGCTGGATCCTTGACCCGGACCGCAAGAAAATGTCCAAGTCGAAAGGAAACGTAGTCGTACCTACTCACCTGCTTGAGGCGCATGGAGCGGATGGCGTGAGGTACTGGTCTGGTTCCGCCCGGCCGGGAACTGATACAACCTTTGACGAGGCACAGATGAAAGTTGGTCGGCGCCTCTCAATCAAGCTGCTCAACGCTTCGAAGTTCGCACTCTCCTTTGGGGAAGGTAGCGAAACAGGTGACAGCAGTGAGTCGGAGACACAGGCGACCCAGACTCGGGCCCAGACCTCGGCGATTACTGAACCACTCGACTTAGCAATGGTTGCGACTCTGGCAAAGCTTGTTGCCGATGCAACTGCTGCGTTTGAATCCTTCGACTATGCGCGGGCTTTAGAACGCACCGAACAATTCTTCTGGCCCTTCTGCGATGACTACCTCGAACTTGTCAAGGGCCGCGCCTATGGCACCGAAGGCCAAGAGCCCAGTGCAGCAACTCAATCTGCTCGAGCCTCGCTCGCACTAGCGCTCTCAACCCTGCACCGTCTCTTTGCGCCGTTCCTTCCCTTTACCACCGAGGAAGTCTGGTCTTGGTGGATGGAAGGCTCAGTGCATCGGGCAACTTGGCCGGACGCAGCTGAGTTGCAGCAGATTGCAGCCGACGGCAACCCCGCTGCACTCGAAATTGCAGCCCAGGTTCTCTCGGAACTGCGCGGCGCAAAGTCGGCCGCCAAGGTCCGAATGGGTTCGCCAATTCAGCAGGCAACCGTTTCTGACACCTCAGAGCGCCTTGCCCTGTTTGCAACAGTGGCAGTTGACGTAGCTGACGCCGGCAAGGTTGAAGAGTTGCTCACCGCAACTGCAGACACCTTATTGGTGGAGACAAAAATTGAGCCTCCAACGCCGTAGTTGCCAGCCTGCTATTGGTCAGAAATCGATATGTCTTTCAGCCGACCTTGCTTGCGGTCAACCATCTCTACGAGCACTCGATAGAAGTACGCAGGGTCGTCAACATCTTCAATCGAACGAAACCCTGACCCATCGTTTGCTGACTCAATACAAATAGTTGCAGTTCGCGCCCACCACTGAAGCAGCGACTCGCTCCGCGTAATGTCCGTGATTTTTTTCCAGGGGATGAACTCGGCTCGACGGTTCAATACGCCGCTTACGCGCAGCACGCGCAGGTCAGTCACGACATAGCGAGTGAACCAAGCTTGCAGTGCCCGAATGGCTACAAAAGCTGCGAAGCCCAAGCACGCAAGCAGCGCCAGGGAGGTGAGGAGTGCTTGGCCGATCAGCGCTACAAGCAGCACTGCTAAGAGAACGACACAGAACAACAAGATCTGGTTCATCAAGAACCCACGTACTGAGCGTGTCTCTTCAAGGACCACTCGCTCACCGGGCACGAGGTACGCATCCACGATGGTGTCAGGATGCCAGCCGCGAGAAGCTCGCTGCGTGGACTGACCAGCGCCAGGACGCGAGGTCCTACCGCTGGGCCGCAAGGGACGCGACCCGGGTCGGTGACCCGTGTGGGTCATCGACCCAGATTGCCCAAGAACTCGGCCAGCTTGCTCACAACTTCTTGAGCAAACGTGCCAGCGTTGCCCAGCACTGACCCAAAGTCTTGGGCTGCTGTAGCTGGACTTCGCCACATTGCCAACACCATAAACCCACCTGCAACTAGCAGAATCGGCATCATCAATTTGCTCATTTGGACTCCTCCACATTCCCGCTAGCCGAGGCTAACGACACTTGTGCAGAGGCTGGCCTAACCCCGAACGCGCAAACCAAACGAGGAACTCCGTCCGCAGATCCAACGTATCAGTGCACCCCCAGCGCAGGGTGGACCCTTAGCGATCCGGGTTCTGCGAGGGTGAAGCAGGAGTAGGAGCCGAGCCTGGTCCGGTTCGCTGTTGGCCCATCATCGTCATTTGCGTGATCGATGTCTGCATGATTCCAGCTGCTTCAAATGCGGCCAGAACGCGCTTGCGATATTCACGCTCGACTGCAAACTGGCTCGAGGGTTCGGTGTCTTGATGCACGCGCAGGGTCACCCCCATCGGGTCCATGGAATACACCCCCAGCACATTGGGCGGATCATCCGAGAGGTGTGGCGCCCATTCAGGATCCTCTCTCATGTCAAGGCCCACCTGTTCAAGCAATTGGCATGCCAAATCAACATCGGTTTGAGGAGTGACCACAACGTCAATGACGGCACGCGACCAATTCTGAGTTTTGTTGCCCACCCGAACCACCTCGCCGTTATCTACGTGCCAAACAATCCCGTTGATATCGCGAAGTCGAGTGGACCTGAGCGTGATCCGCTCAACCACTCCCACGGCGGGCGCACCTGCATCGATGGTGTCTCCCACGCCATAGCGATCCTCAACAACGATGAACCAACCAGCCAACATGTCTCTGACGAGGTTCTGCGCTCCAAAGCCCAGGGCAATTCCAATCACCCCAGCGCTTGCGAACAGAGCAGCCAAACTCACCCCCAGCTCGCTCAAAATGGCAGCAGCAGCACCGACCACCACCACCGCGGTTGCAATGCTTCGAGCAACCGTGGAGATTGCCTCGCCACGTGCTGCTGCTCGGCCGGAGGACTCCTCGCGCCGAAATCGGTTTGGCATGGCCTCGCCGATCTGGTCCGCCTTGACCATCATGCGCTCACCGCTGCGCTTTATCAATCGGCGAAGAATGCGGTTGGCAACCCAAGCCACCAGAATGATCAGTGCAAGTGTCAATGGCTTCTCGGACAGCCATCCACCAATGGCGGCGACTCGCTCGTTTCCGGTTGCCTCAAGCAACGGAACACAGGCCCAGCCTCTGTCAGCGCAGTATTCAGTGGGGTCACTCACAGGGATTCACCCGCAAGGTGCCGATCAAATTTCATCACCATGTGCTTCTGACTCATTGCCCAAAGCGTAGCCAGTAGCGATGCCACAGGGATCTTCTCTTGCAGCATCCACTGATCGCGGATCACTGCCCCCTAACATTGCCACTCTCAGTGACATTTCTGGTCACAGGAATACCCAAGGATTTGCCTCGTGAGAAAAAAATCGCGTCTTCGTGCTGCACAACTAGAGAAGTTCGCCGCGCAGGAACTCGAGGCTCGCTCCGCAGCCATGCAGGCTGCGGCGGCCGACGCAGCCGCACGCGTCCTAGAACAGACAGAGGCACTCGAACGAACCCGTGAGTCCTATGACTCTGCGCTTGCGGCCTCGGGGGTCGTTCTCTTCCAGCAGGTTGAACCAGGCTGCGACGGCTTTCATTTGTCTCGCTCAATGCGGCAGGTATTTGGTTGGGACCCAGAGGTGTTTGCCAACCCCGGCATGCTTCGCGGCATGGTGCACCCCGATGACCTCGAGGCATTTGGCGCGCTAGTTCCGCTTGTAGTGAACCCTCTCCTCCCGGTGAGTCATGCTCGGGACAACTCCGTCATTGACTTAACGGTCGGCTCGAAGGCACAAACAAGTAGCGCCGAGAGCTCACCCTTTGGGGATACAAACCCGATCGACGCGACCTCTCGTCCGGCCACCCACAACAGCACCGAGGCCTCGGTTCGTTTCCGTTCCGCACATGGCTCTTGGAGCCGAGTTCTCGTCAGAATTTCAAACTCAAAGGGTGACGCGGCTGGCAGTTCGACTGGCAGTTCGGCTGGCAGTTCGGCTGGCAGTTGCTTGCAAGGCTCGCTCGTAGATGTCACCCACGGGGAGTCCGACCGCACTGCTCTCAGCCGATTTGCCGAGCTTGTCAAGAACGATCCCGCCGGTTGTCTGGTTCTTGAATTCATCGACCCAGCGGACCCGACTTCGCTCACCATTCGAGCGGCAAATCCGTCAGCTCAACGCATGCTCGACATTGAGCCTGCATCAGTGGACGGAACCACCATCGACATGGTGTTCGCAGAACCGTCTGCGCAACTCATTCGCTCTGCGCTGTTCAACGTGTACCACACCGGCGCATCTATGACTGCTGAGCGCCTCAGCTTTTCTGAAGTGCCAGGTACCTTCTTAGACCTGCGAGTTGATCGGCTGAGCGACGGCAGCATTGGCATGACTATTGAGGATGTCACCGGAACGGTTGCTGTCGAGGATCGGCTCCGCCGGCAGGCCTCTCACGATGCCCTCACGGGTCTTCCAAATCGCACCCTCCTCGAGGAGCGACTCGCGGCGGCTAGCGATTCTGCAATCGCTTCAGCCCCTGTTGCGCTGATTCTGATCGACGTAGACAAGTTGCGAGAACTCAACGAATCCTTCGGGCTCAATTTTGGCGATCAGTTGCTCGTCGACCTAGGCCGCAGATTGGTGCAAGAAGTCCGGGGAGCAGCGATTGTCTCTCGTCTCGGTGGCGGGCAGTTTGCTGTGCTCACATTGCCATGCTCAACCGAGGCTGAGGCGCTCGAACGCGCAGCGGCAGCGAGCAATTCCTTGGCTCGCCCCTTTGATATTTCGGGTCACATGATTCACTGCGAGGCAAGCGTGGGTGTAGCCCTTGCACCGGGCGACGCAGACGACTGGCGCATGATGCTGCGCAACGCCAGCTTGGCATTGCAAGAACACAAGAAGCGCTCCTTGGATCAGCAGAATTCGGCTGGCTATTGCGTGTTCCGCAGAACTGCTGAGCCAAGTTCCATCCGCCGACTCGCGCTGCTCAGCGAACTCCGACAGGGCCTTGCAAACAATGCGTTGGAGCTTCGCTATGTGCCTCAGATCGACCTTCACAGTGGTCGAGTCAGCAAGGTTGAAGCGGTCCTGCATTGGGAGCGACCCGAAGACTCCACCAAGTTGCCTGCCGATTTCTTAGAAATGGCCGAACAGTCAGGGCTGATTCAACCATTGACACGGTGGATACTCGCAGAGGCAGCTCGAGCTTCAACCACGCTGCTAGGTCGCTCTGGTCCTGCCATTTCTAGGCCTACAAGCCCGTTGATCATTACCACGAACCTGTCATTCAGAAACCTGTTCGACCCCGATCTGTTTAGCTTTGTGCAGATGCTGATTCGTTCAGGCGAGCTCCTGCCCAACCTGGTCGAGATTGAGGTCAGCGAAACAGAACTGATGGATAACCCAACTCGGTCACAAGAGGTTCTGCTGCAGCTCTCTGAGCTTGGCCTGAGGTTTGTGGTGGACGACTTCGGCACGGGCTACACCTCGCTTGCAACAATGCAGCACCTTCCCGTGGTGGGCCTCAAGATTGACCGCAGCTATGTGAGCACCATCTCGAGCGTTCCGGCCGATGCTGCCATCGTGCGATCAACCATTGATCTGTCTCACGAATTGGGTTTGAGTGTGTGCGCTGACGGTGTTGGCGACCCCGCAACGCTGGCGCGCCTAGCCGAGTTCGGCTGCGATACTGCTCAAGGCGCCCACCTGTCGGGACCAGTCACGATGGATGCGCTACCCACGCGAATCGCAGAACTAGAAGGTGCCGTTCGTGGTTGGATCGGCACCTCTGATAACGCTCACGTCTAGATTGGCCGGTCCGGGTCGACCTTGCCCTCGCCGACATCTCCAGTCACTTTGATCACACCGTCCTTAGGGCAGTGGAAGCCGTCCACATCGTCTCCTTCGCCACCGAGCTTGGGGTACAGACGAGTGAACTTCCCGCCTTTGACCACGAGCAACATGTTGCAGGAACTTGCAACGGCCTCTGAACTCTCCGAAGGATTCTGGGGTGAGTGCAGCCCGCCACCTGTCCACTCCTCCACTGCTGCTGCCTGTTCCAGAATGCAGGTGCGGTCAAGGACGCCCTTGTTCTTTGCACCGCATTCATTTGCCGCAGTAGCAAAAAGTAGCCAAGCCGAGAGACTCTGAATTCCCAGAGCACCCATCTCGCCACCTGGCTGATACTTCTTGTTGATATCGATGTACTGCTGAATTGCCGGCCACTTGTCGGCCTCTTCGAGCGTATGCAATCCCATGCGCACTACGGCACCCTCGGCAGCGGGGCCCCCTCCGTCGAGCAGTTTCTGGTCATACATATTTGTCTCGAGTAGCGGAATGCCCTTCCATCCCTGCTCGCGAGCCTTCAGTAAGAAGCTATTGAGATTGTCTACCTCTCCCACAAAGCTCAGCGCTTCTGCGCCAGTTCCGATCATGCGCTGCGCATAGGGCGTCCAGTCCGTCACCCCGGCCGGTGGATAGACGACCTCACCGAGGTTGTTCATGCCTGGTACTGAGGCCGCAGCATTGTCGTACTTGATCTTGACTACTTCGAGCGAGGGAAGCTGACCCCAGGCCACTGCCCATTTAGCTGCCTCATCTGGGAAGAGCTTCGTAAAGTCCTGATACCAGGTGTTCGCAACAGTGCCTCCCGGGTTGGGCACTGGCTGAACTTGGCCGTTTGAATCTGCCTTCTCTACTGAGACTGCAAAACCGGGAATGTCGATCATTCCGCACTCGTGAAAGTCACTCCCAGCCTTGCCAGAGAATTCCAGTGCGTCCTGCACGAGCCCGCCGCCAACCATCGCAAATACCTCTGCACAGGCTTTGGTCATTGCTGTCTCAACGTTGAAAACTCCGGCGTCAAGGTCCACAATCTCGATCGGTAATCCGCCTATTCCACCTAGCTCGTTGCACCAACCGGCAAAGGCCACAGAGGAGTCGTACAGGACCTTGTTGAGACCAGGTCGGATCTCGGCCGAGCGGTCATTCGCAACACCGATGTACAACTTGTCGGTACCGAGGCCGGCCTCGGACGGGTTCACACTGAACTCACCTGGCCCGCAGATATCGCCCTTCAAGTCGCCAAAACTCGCGTTGCTAGCTGTGCCACCAGTATCACCAGAGGTAGTGGTCGAACTTTCGCTCTCTGGATCCTTCCCAGAACTACTGTCCTGAGCACCACAAGCCCCTGCTATGAGTGCGGTTGCCAGAACGAGAACCATCAGTGCACGCTTCACACTCACCCCCAGAGTCCGCGCTCCGTTAAGTGAAACGCATATGTGACTTTAGCCACACTTCAACTCAGAAGTTCGGCAGAAGCCCACTTGTAGTCGGGCTTTCCATTTGGCCCGCGGTGCACCTGATCCACAACCAGTACTCGTTTTGGACACTTGTAGCCCGCAAGACGAGATTTGGTGAACTCAATCAACTCTTGGGGGGTTGGCAATGCTGAGCCCGCTCCCGCTTCCCGCAGCGAGACCACTGCATTGACCGACTGCCCCCACTTCTCGTCAGGCAATCCGAGGACATTCGCGTCCAGAACAGCCGGATGCAGCTTGAGGGCTTCTTCAACCTCTTCGGGGTAGACCTTCTCTCCAGCAGTGTTGATGCATGCAGACCCCCGACCCAGAAGTTGGATAGTCCCGTCAGACTCGACAGTTGCAAAATCTCCTGGCACTGACCAGATCTGACCATTCAGATTTCGGAAGGTTGCAGCAGTCTTCACGGGGTCGCGGAAGTATCCGATGGGGATCGGACCACCTACAGCCAGCAAGCCACGTTGGCCCGAACCGGGCACAACATCTTGGCCGTCATCGTCAATCACGCGGGCATGTTCGCCGAGCGTGAAGCGCGCTGTCTGTGCCGGCTGATTTCGTTTCGCCACCGAATTAGCAAAGCCCACGCCCTCTGATGATCCAAGAGTGTCGGCCAGTGTTGCCCCACACCATTCAAGAATCTGGTCCTTGGTTTGCTGGGACCACATCACTCCAGAGGAGAGAATGACTTTGAGAGACGAGATGTCATAGGGCGTTCCGGCGGCTTGGGCTTTCTCGAGGGCGGCCAAAATGGGCTTCGCGAAAGCATCTCCAACAATTGTGAGTTGAGTCACAGCATTGTTCTGCACCGCCTCACACAGTTCATCACCGTTGAAGGAATGAGAGTCCAAGGTGACCACACAACCGCCAACGGAGAGCACTGCAATAGATGCAATTGCCGAGGTGCCGTGCATCAGTGGAGCGGCTGGCAAAAAGCGCACCGCCTTTGATCGTTCATGAAAGCGCCGCACGCCAACCGCCACCTGCTCTGCAGTCTCTGGGATTGGGCAGTCGACAACAGCAAAGGTGGTCTTGGCGGTTCCCAACAGACTGCGGTGTGGCCACATGACACCCTTTGGGTTTCCTGTTGTGCCGCCGGTATACAGCAGCCATAGGTCATCACCACTGCGTGAAATCGCAGGCATTGGTGCAGTCTGCTCAATCACTCTTTCGTAATCACTCGCCCAATCAGGAACGCGATGTTCTTCGGTGGCCCCGACACAGACAAAGGTTGTCAGTAACGGCAGGCTGTCGCGCACTGCGTCGATCCGATCCGAAAACTCCGCTGCAAACACAACCGCTTCTGCCTGGGAATTCTCGAACAGGTACTGCAGTTCGTCTTCGAGGTAGCGGTAGTTCACGTTCAACGTGGCGGCACGCAACTTAAAGGCACCGAATGTGGACTCAAGGTACTCCGGCCCGTTGTACATATAGAGCGCCAGGTTCGACCCTGGAGCAAGGCCCGAAGCCACTAGGTACGCCGCTAGACGAGCAGCACGGTCCTCGAACTCGGCCCAGGTTCGAGTCAGGTCGGTGTGGATAAGTGCGGGCGCAGATGGAACAGCGGCGGCCACTGACTCCCATACCGTTGCCAAGTTCATCCCATCAGAATCTGGTTGGAGTTCCTGCATTGGACTGCTACCTAACTGTGTGACCTGCCGGGTGGATCGGCATGTTCGATTTGCAATGTTCTACACCCAGAACGGGTACTACGGTCTCAGGTCAATGCGCCGCACTCTCGGTCGGCACAACGAACTAGGGATTCATCATGGCTGCTTTACGGGTTCAATCGGCATCAGAGGCCGCTGCGTTCTTAACTCCAACCGACGATCTAGCAGTGGGGCTCGGACCTGCGCACCCGAATGCGTTCCTGCATGCGCTCGGCGAGCGAACAGATTGGGTCGACCTACAAGTCTCTGGAGCGCTTCTGACTGACTTGTACGCAGTGTTTATGCAACCCAGTGTCCACTTCCGTAGCGGGTTCTTTGGCCCCGCCGAGCGTATGTTGCGCGATGCAGGAGCAGACATCCAGTATGTGCCGGCCGACTTTCGTAGGTTCGGCCCCATCCTTGAATCGCTCAAGCCACGGGTGCTAGCAACTGCTGCCTCGGCGCCTGACGCAGACGGATACTGCAGCTTCTCGCTCCATGCAGGAGCAACGATTGATGCCTTTCATCAGGCGGGGGCTGACCCTGATCGCCTCTTGATTGTGGAGCACTCGCCGCTCTATCCGCGCACATTTGGGATCATGCCGGATTATCCTCACCGGCTACACCTTGACGAGATCGACGTGATCTTCGAGAGCCAAGCTGCTCCGGTCGACCTAGCCGAGCCACCTTCGGATGAAATTGACCTTGCGATTGCCACCCACGCTGGCAGATACATCCAAGATGGAGCCACCCTTCAAACTGGGATTGGCGCCATCCCCTCGCTGATCGCATCGCAGCTGTGCGATGCACCCGGTGGAGGGTACGGGGTGCATTCAGAGATGTTCACCACTGGACTTATGCGCCTGCATCAGGCTGGCAAAGTCTCGAACCTGAACAAGGGAGAATTTGAGGGATTCTCGGTCACCACCTTCGCTGCTGGTACTCCAGAGTTGTACACCTGGCTCGATGGAAATGAAGACGTTCGCTTTCTTCCTGTTGCGATTGTGAACTCCACTGACGTCATCTCCAATAACGCAAATTTCATTTCGATCAACGGTGCAACAGCTGTGGACTTGCTCGGCCAAGTTGCTGCCGACACCATCAACGGCCGGCAGTACTCCGGGACGGGTGGCCATGAAGATTTTCTTGCAGGTGCGGGATTGCAAAACGATGACCGCTCCCTGTTGTGCTTGCGTTCCTCAACCATGATCGACGGGGTTCGCACCTCAAGGATCTTGAGCACTGCAGGTCCCCATATGACGGTGACTACCCCTCGACACCAAGTCGACACAATCATCACAGAATTCGGTGCAGCAGAACTCAAAGGCCGCACAGTGCATGAGCGTGCCGTGGCACTTGCAGAGATTGCCCACCCGGATTTCCACGAGGAACTTCTCGAGGCGGCAGCACAGCTGCGCTAACTGGGCAGTTGGGCTAGCCGGGCAACCGCGCTACCCGGGGAGCTGGGCACTAGCCGCTCGGAGGTTTCGCAGCAAGAGTTCCTGCTCCTCTGTGGACGGATCAAAGTAGCGGCACCAGACTGAAACCCGATACTTGCCTGCGCCCAATCGGTATGCGCTCAGCGTGTCTGGTCCACAAGACGCAGTGCCGAGGCCGCGCTGAGCAGCGTCAAGGTATACATAAGTGTCCCGGCCGGGCCCAGCGGACAGATCGCTGGAATGCAACCCTGCCCACAGTTCGGCATCGTTGTGATGTCGAGCAGCAAACCCCGGCCACTGCAAAATGCGCGAACCCGGAATGCGGTTTGGTTCCGCCACCATCAGTAGCCCGCCTAGCGGTAGTCCCGCTGTGGTCGAACTTGTGGATTCTTGGGACAGAGAGAGCCATCGCAGTCCCCCACGATGACCGTGCTCCTGCGGGACTGCATAGTCCTCGTATTGCTCAGTGACCGTTGACTTCCAATGCCCAACTCCAACGGCGGCAGAACGATCGGAATAGTTCTCACCCGGTCCGTTTCCAACCCATTCCAGGTTTTCCCAAGACGTAGCTGGCCAGGCTTGTGCCGATGCGTTTAACGAGGCCGAAGGTGTTGCTGGCAGCACGAGTTCCACGCCCACTCGGAGTGGGTCACGCAGACCTTCCGGAAGCCTGAACTCAACAGACAGCTGTGTCCAGCCATCGCTGCGGACTCTGGCCTGTCGTTTGATTTTGACTGCCTCTGCAACACTTGGGGCAATCAGGTCTCCGGAGCTGGTCAATATTGTGTCGGTACCCACCTGGCGAGTCCGTTCAGCGCCGGGTTTCCATACACACTGGTCAACTCCTTGTACCTCTACCCACCGATGTAGGCCGCCAACAAGGCCACGCATCCAACCCTGCTTCAGGCCATCGTTATCGGTCAGCGCCCGAAAGATCGTTGGCTTCCACTCGAGGTGAGCAATCGGCGTGGGACTGAGTTCCGCCGGTACCTGCTCAGCTGCATCCAGCTTGGATCGACGGCTCCTCCTTGGTCGCTCAGCCACAAGTTGCGGCTGTGCGCTCGGCAAGAACTTGGGATGCGAATCCGCTGTCACTGCGAGTTGGTCTCGGCCAACCTCATGTCCAGCGGGCGCCCAGGCTGTTCTGCCCGCCTGAGTCCAAATCACGTTCAGATGCAGTTCGGTTCCACGAGGCAGTTTTGATGTAACCGACGGCAGCACAGCAACGCCGACCACGGCAGAACC
>CAMDAT010000067.1 GCA_945888825.1 Bifidobacterium breve
GCGAGTCGCTCCTGCTTCTGCGCCAACCAACCTGAGTAGTTCCCCTCGAAGGGGTGGCCACGGCCATGCTCGAGTTCAAGAATCCACTGTGCAACATTGTCCAGAAAGTAGCGATCGTGAGTAATGGCGACGACTGTGCCCTGATAATCCTGCAGGTAGCGCTCGAGCCAAGCCACTGACTCAGCATCAAGATGGTTCGTTGGCTCATCAAGCAACAGCAGATCAGGCTGAGCGAGCAGGAGGCGGCACAGAGCTACCCTTCGCCGCTCGCCTCCAGAGAGCTTTGTGACATCTGCATCGTGTGGGGGAGTACGAAGCGCATCCATTGCAATGTCGATTGTTCGCTGCAGGTCCCAGGCGCCGGCCGCTTCGATCTTCGCCTCAAGGTCTGCCTGCTGAGCCCCGAGCTTCTCGTAGTCAGCCTCGGGGTCGCTCCACTTTGCCATGAGTGCGTCATACGAGGTCAGGAGGGCAGCGACTTCGGCCACGCCGTCCATGATGTTTCCGATCACGTCCTTATCGGGATCGAGCTGCGGTTCCTGTTCAAGCATCCCTACCGTGAACCCAGGGGTGAGGCGCGCCTCGCCGTTGAACTGGTCATCGACTCCCGCCATGATCTTTAACAAGGTGGACTTGCCCGACCCGTTGGAGCCGATCACACCGATTTTTGCGCCCGGGTAAAAGCTGAGCGTGATGTCTTTGAGAACCTCGCGGTCAGGTGGAATGAACTTGGTCACGCGATGCATGGTGAAGATGAACTGTGCACTCATGGCATCGCAGAGTACTTGGAGTCGGCAGACTCGCTCGCACTGAGGTAATCCCATAGCCGTAGACGCAAGAACGGTCCGGATTTCTCCGGACCGTTCTGGTAATCAACTTCTGAGGCCTGATGGCCAAATTAGCGCTTGCGTGCTGGCGCCTTCTTGGCTGGTGCCTTGCGTGCTGGCGCCTTCTTAGCTGGTGCCTTCTTGGCTGGTGCTTTCTTAGCTGCTTTCTTCACTGCCACTTTTGCCTCCTCGGCCGGCTCCTTGGGGAGCAATGGTTGTTTAGTGCTGCCCTTGGAACGGCCTCGTGAATCCGTAGATTCCTGAGACTGCTTCGGGGACTGCGATCCGACTTCGAGTTGTTCGAAGTCGGCAAGTGCAAGGTCGATACCACGTCGTGGCGTATCGAATCCCTGCACGATAAAAGAGCGAACCTCTCCCATGGCCAAAATCTCTTTGGCACTTCGGGGGGCCGGTTCGCCCATTGATTTGAGTGAGACATAACAACGAGCGCCATCTACATCTAGGTAGGCGCCGTGTGATGAGAAGTCGGTAACCGTTGCGCTGACAGTTGCGCCGATTTGGTGAGCAGTGACAAATGCAAGAAAACTGCCAGGAGTGTTAATCGGAGTTGCTGACTTGTTACGAGATCGCGAGGCTGGGCTCGTCTGAGGCGCTGAGGCATCCGCATCTTTAGCTGTAGCACGAGCTGAAGCTGCCTTCTTCAGCGAAGGCTTCGGTGAGTCGGTCTGTTTCGTTCGGCCCTGAGCAGGTGCGGAAGGGGCCCGCTTAGCAGCCGGAGACCTAGTGGGGGATGCGGGGGGCGAGTCGTCCCGCTTTTTCTCTCGCACTGCTCGACGGCTTACTGGGCCTCGAACGGGAACTCGTGGAACGAAAACCCATCCAACTCCAGGAACTGGTTTGCCGCCCCAAAGCCGCCCATCTGAAAACAGCCACTCATATGTTGCGTGGAACTCTTGGAATGAATCGTTCGAGAGAATTGTTGCACCGGAGCGCTCCGCGATCTGAAGAACGAAGGCGTCTCCGCGCCCGACTGCACCAGCCGGAGGAGTCAGCAGTTCCCCTGCGAGCACGCCCTCTTCGTAAATCTCTTTTTCGGATACATCAATGCGATGAGCAAACGTTGCGTCGACGACTACGACCACATTGTCGAAACTGTGCTCACTCGTAAAATCGCGAACAGCCTGATCGAGTTGCGCGAGTGAAGGCGCAGTGCGTCCTTCGGTTGCGATGTTCGAGCCATCTACGACTAGGTGTGTGTTTGCCATCCCGAGTCATTAGTGAACCAGAGTTTGCGATCAAAACCGCGCAATTCTTCAAGGTTGTTCAAGCGAATGTTTTTTCCGTTTGACTACGAACGGTTCGGCTGTTTTCGACATGTACCCCTAGGGGGTATTGACCTTCTAGTCTTCTAAAGATGTACGACGCGGTGTTTTTTGATTTTGGTGGCGTGATTTTGTCGAGCCCCTTCGAAGCATTCGAGGCCTATGAGACGCGAAGCAATCTTCCACTCGGAACGTTGCGAGCAATCAACTCGCATAACCCAAACTCGAATGCCTGGGCTCGGCTCGAGCGCGGCGAGGTCTCTGTCGAAGAGTTCGTCCACGTCTTCCAGACTGAGGCACTTGAACTTGGCCATGAGGTCGATGGGATGCAAGTGCTGGGGTGCTTGAGTGGTGAGATTCGCCCAGCGATGGTCGAAGCCGTGCGACGCTGCCAGCAGATGATGGGCACTGCACTCCTGACGAACAACTTTGTCGCAGCAAGCCCACATTGGTCTTCTGGGGGGAGTTTCGCGGCGCTCCTGCCCTTATTCGACGTGGTTATTGAGTCCTCAACGGCAGGTTGCCGAAAGCCCGAACGGCGGTTCTATGAGATCGCACTGCAGCAGATGCAGGTTGAGGCGAGTTCTGTGGTCTTTCTTGATGACTTAGGGATCAACCTCAAGCCAGCACGCGAACTTGGCATGCGGACGATCAAGGTCGAGGATCCAACTGTTGCCTTGCAGGAACTCGAAGAAGTGCTCGGAATTGATTTGAGTGGGGGCTGACCGGCAGGTCGAATCGATCCCTAGTGGAATCGGCGGCCGTTGGCTTTTGGTGGGAGGGGCGCAAAGGCAGCGTTCAGAATCATGTCCTGTTCCTGCTCATGAATAGCATGACTTCCTGTAGCTGGGCTGCCCTCGTCTGCTCGGCTCACCCGGCGAATTTCAAAGCGGTCACCAAGTGCCTCGTACAAGTGGCCCTTCACAAAATTCCAGGGTCCCATGTTCTCGGGTTCTTCCTGCAGCCACACAATCTCAGTTGCGTTCGGGAATCGATCAAGTTCTTTTGCTACGGCCTCATAGGGCCACGGGTACAACTGCTCCACTCGCGCTACGGCGGTGTGGACTCCAAGTTCGTCTCGGCGTGTGATTGCCTCTTGGCCGACTTTGCCAGATGCAAGGACTAAGCGTGTGACCGAAGCAGCGTCAAGGTCGGCAGAGGAGTCGCCGAGCAACTCTTCAAAAGTTCCCTGCGTCAGAGCGCCGACCGAGGAGCGCCAACGCTTATCGCGAAGGCCTGACTTTGGCGTCGTGATGATCAGTGGCTTGCGTACGGTGCGCTTCACCTGACGACGGAGCAGGTGGAAATACTGCGCAGCAGTGGTTGGTTGACAAACCTGGATGTTGTCCTCGGCGCAGAGAGTTAAGAAGCGCTCGATTCGACTCGAGGAGTGTTCGGGCCCTTGGCCCTCGTAACCGTGCGGAAGAAGCATGACAAGACCAGATGTCTGTCCCCATTTATCTTCTGCGGCGACAATGTACTGATCGATGATGATTTGAGCACCGTTGGCAAAATCTCCGAACTGTGCCTCCCACATCACGAGTGCCTCGGGGTTCTGGACTGTGTAGCCGTATTCGAATCCCAGAGCCGCGTACTCGCTCAACAGCGAGTCATAGATCCACAACTGTGTATGCGGAGGGTTGGCCAGTTGGGCAAGGGGCGTGAACTCGGCACCAGTCTCGTGGCAGAACAGGGTTGAGTGTCGATTCGAAAATGTTCCCCTGCGCGAATCCTGGCCAGCGAGTCGAACCGAGGTGCCCTCATTGAGCAGGGTCCCAAAGGCCAATGATTCAGCTAAGGCCCAATCAACTTGGCCTGCCTGCAACATTGCGTCGCGTGCAGCAAACTGCTTGGCGAGCTTGGTGTGCACAAAAAACTCTGGTGGCGCTGTACTGAGGACGGTGTAGACCGCCTCGAGTTCCTCTGCTGTTGCTGCAGTGGCGGCATGCGGCAATACACCCTTGTTTGGCGGATGCGGCGAGGCAAGGTACTCCTCCTCGGGTGCGCTCTGGCGAGTCTCATCAAGAGCAGTCTGCAAGCGGCCTTGAAAATCGGCCAAAGCTTGTTCGGCTTCTTCGAGTGTGAAGTCACCGCGTCGCACGAGAGTCTCGACATAACGCATACGCACGTTGCGAAGATTGCTGATGGTGCGATACATCAGTGGCTGCGTATAGCTGGGATCGTCGCCCTCATTGTGGCCGTGGCGGCGATAACACACCATGTCGATCACCACGTCTTTATGGAACCGCTGACGGTACGCAAAGGCGAGTCGTGCCACTCGCACACATGCCTCTGGGTCATCACCATTGACGTGAATGATGGGAGCCTGAACGGCTTTCGCAATATCGGTGCAGTACTCGGATGAACGTGCAGACTCGGGAGGAGTCGTGAATCCGAGCTGATTGTTAACAATCACGTGGATGGTGCCGCCAACGCGGTAGCCCTTGATGAGCGACAAGTTGAGTGTCTCGGCAACCACACCCTGACCAGCAAATGCAGCATCACCGTGCATAAGGATGGGCAATACCGGAAAGCGTCGCTCGCGATCATGGGGAATTGCGTCCATGCGGGCGCGTGTCATTCCTTCAACGACCGGGTTCACAGCTTCAAGGTGAGATGGATTGGCTGCGAGCCCAACTGGCAGTTCTACGCCTGAACGAGCGACGAAGGTTCCTTCGGCTCCAAGGTGGTACTTCACATCGCCGGAACCCTGAATCGATGCAGGGTCTACGTAGCCTTCGAACTCGCGGAATAACTGTGAGTAGGACTTTCCAACGATATTAGCTAAGACGTTTAGTCGGCCGCGATGCGACATGCCGAGCACTGCAGAGTCCAAGCCCTGATCTGCGGCTTCTTCTAACAGCGCATCCAAAATCGGAATCAGCGACTCGGCTCCTTCAAGGCCAAATCGTTTCTGGCCCAAGTACTTCGTAGCCAGAAACTTCTCGAGTGCTTCTGCGGCGTTGAGCCGTCCCAAGATATGACGCTGATCGTCTACGGGAAGCTTGGTGGGCGCACCCTCAACCTGTTCTTGGATCCAACGCTTTTCTGCAGGCTCCTGGATGTGCATGAACTCGATACCTACTGTTCGGCAGTAGGCATCTCGGAGCACATGCAGTAAGTCCCCAAGGGACCGCTTCCGAATTCCCCCTACTGGCGCGTAGATACCAACATCTCCGCCGGTCAGGAACTCACGGTCGAGATCCCAAATGGTCAGGCCATAAGTTGCCGGATCAAGCTCGGCGTGCATCTCTGGCAGCTTGGCCGAAAGCGGATCAAGGTCCGCAATGAGGTGGCCGCGAACGCGATGCATGTTGATCAGAGTTGAGACCTGCATCTGCTTTTCTATTTGCGAGGATTCATGGTCGGCGGGGTTTACATCTTGGCGCCAGCGCACTGCCTCATAGGGAACACCCACTGAGCGAAAGATCTCTTCATAAAAATCATCTCCGCCAAGGAGAAGATCATGAATCTTCTTCAGCATCATCCCGGACTCTGCGCCCTGAATGATTCGATGGTCATAGGTAGAGGAAAGAGTGATGACTTTGGAGATTCCCAACTCGGCAATGGTGTGTGGGTCTGCGCCGGCGAACCCGGTTGGATAGTCCAGTGAGCCTGCACCAACGATGGTTCCCTGTCCGGGCATGAGGCGCGGCACCGAACGCTCAGTCCCGATTGTGCCTGGATTCGTCAGCGTCACCGTGACTCCCGCAAAATCTTCAACCGTCAGCTTGTTGGTCTTCGCCTTGCGGATCAGTTCGTCATACACGGCGGTGAACTGGGCGAAGTCCATCTCGTTGGCATTGCGGATACACGGCACCACGAGGGAGCGAGAACCATCGCGCTTTTCCATGTCGATGGCGATACCCAAGCTGACCTGAGCGTTGCGAATGATCCGGGGCTCGCCCTCTGGGCCTTCAAGGTAGGCAGCGTTCATCTGAGGAAGATGATCGGCAATGGCGCGAACCAGTGCGTAGCCAATCAGGTGTGTGAAGCTGACCTTGCCGCCACGGGTACGACCGAGGTAGCCGTTAATGACACTGCGGTTCACTTCCAGAAGTTTTGCTGGAACCTCTCGATAAGAAGTTGCGGTGGGTACTCCAAGGCTGGCCTGCATGTTGGTGACAATGCGTGCCCCAACTCCCCGAATGGGGTCCCCAAGCAGTTCTTCCGGTTGTTCTGGTGCTGATGGAGTGTGCGGAACTGGCGAATTGGTAGCCTCAACTACTGCTGGATCTGACCCCGCTGCAAGAGGTGAAGCCGCAGCTGGGACTGCCTGAGCAGCGGCGCTTGCACCTTGGGGTGCAGCCTGTTTTACGGGTTGGCTTGGTGGCAGATTCTGGGGGCGATAGCCCTCAAAGAAGTCTCGCCAGGTCTCGGCTACCGAGTTGGGATCTTCGAGGAACTGTGCATGCATCTCTTCAACCAACCATGCGTTGGGTCCAAGAGGGTCAGGGGAATGATTTTCGGCCACGATCCTGAGACTACCGGTAGCTCACAGGTCTGATGTGCCGCTGGGTCGAGTGCGGCTCATGGACACCTGAACGCATAGATTGGGAGTGTGCTTGTCGCAACATGGAATGTGAACTCACTCAATGCCCGAATGGAGCGCGTCTCCGAATGGCTCAGCGAGGTTCAACCGGATGTGCTCTGCATGCAAGAGACCAAGATGACCGACGAACAGTTTCCGTCATTGGATTTCTTGCAGCTCGGCTACGAGAGCGTTCACTTTGGTCAGGGCCGCTGGAACGGGGTTGCAATACTGTCAAAAGTTGGTCTGACAGAGCCGTTGTTTGGGTTTGCTGATGGCCGCGAACCAGATGTGGATGCTCGCATTGTGTGGGCTACCTGCGGCGGAGTGCGGATTTGTTCGGTCTATGTGCCCAACGGGCGAGAGCTAACGAATGACCATTACACCTACAAGCTGGATTGGTTTGGGCGGCTCCGAGCGCATCTAGATGCGAACCATTCCCCAGAAGAGAAGCTGGTCATTCTGGGTGACTTCAACGTTGCGCCCACTGACATCGATGTCTGGAGCCCAGCTGCCTTTGAGGGCGGAACTCATGTCAGCCAGCCTGAACGTGACGCCTTGCAGCGGCTCAAAGACTGGGGCCTTGTCGACACGCTTCGCGAGCGCTATCCGCAAGACCAGATCTATTCGTTCTGGGATTACCGCAACGGCGACTTTCATAAACGCCGTGGCGTGCGAATCGACTTCTTGTTATCCACCCCGGCTCTTGCTCAGCACTGTTCGGCAGACCTCATTGACCGCAATGCGCGCAAGGGGACCAAACCCTCTGACCATGCTCCCGTCATGGGAGTCTTTGACCTATGAGCCCTGCTGACAAAGACCAGGATCAATCAGACGGTCAATCAGGAGATCAATCAGAAGACCCGACTCCAGTCGCAGCGGACAGTGATGATCTCAATGTGATCAGCCCCAGAATCTCTGGGCTCAATGCCCTGGCAGTTACTCCTCGCCGCAAAGAGGAACGCCGCTTGGCCGCAGCCATGCGTGAAGTAATCGAGCTCTTAGTCTCTACGAGTGCTGGTAGCGAGGAGCTTGCTGAAGCAGCAGCGGAACTCGAAGCTCTTGGAGAGCGACTGCGCGCGTTTCCCGAGGGCCGCACCTATCTGGGTTTTTCTGAGTCAGCCAATGCCGGGCACGAGATTGCCAGGCTTCACCCTGGCGATCCGGAGTGGAACGAGGAACTCGCCGACGAGTTGGCCGCTCACGGCGAGATGGCCGAGGGTGATCTTCCAGCAGGTGACCCCGAGTGGTATGCATTTTTTGATCACAGCCCATTTATCGGCCTTGCAAACCCTCTGTCTCCGCCAGTGGAGCTTGAATACGCCGGCGACCGAGTGCTGGGCCGTGTCACCTTCGGATCGGCATATGAGGGACCGCCGGGGTGTGTTCATGGTGGGTACATTGCAGCAGTATTCGATGAGGTTCTTGGATCTGCCCAATCTCTCTCTGGTACGCAGGGAATGACGGCGCACTTGGGGATTGATTACCGACGCCCGACCCCGCTGCATGTTCCCCTTTTGCTTGAGGGGTGGCTGGATCGTCGAGAAGGCCGCAAGATCTATGCCCGAGCCACTCTGCACGCCGAGGGCGAACTCACAGCCGAGGCCGGGGGACTGTTTATTGCTTTTGACCGCGAGCGATTTACGGCTCTGCTGGATTCCAGGAATAAGGATCGGTAGCCCAGCAGTCAGCAGCGGGCAGCAGGGCGGAGTGATTCGCCTGAATGCTCGCTAAGCGGAACAGCCTCAACTTCTAGTTGTCAGCTACGACTTGCAAAAGATCATCGCCGAATCGCTGAGCCTTGACTGCACCGATTCCGTGCAGGGCTAACAGTTCGGAGCGGGTCTTCGGCCTGGCTTCTGCAACGGCTCGCAGGGTTGCATCGCTAAAGATCACGAAGGCCGCAACGTCGGCCTCTTTGGCCTGTGCCTTACGCCAAGCCCGCAGAGCCTCAAACAATTCGACCTGACTCTCGGGCATATCCGAAGTTGGCTTCTTGAGCGAGGCGCGTGCAGCCTTTGCTCTTCCCGCTCCGGCCTGTCGAGGAACTTCGGGTGGAGTTGCTCCTACTGTGTTGGAAATGATGCCGAGCCAAGGTGAGGGCTGGCGGTTGGCCGTACGCGAGCCAAAGGTGCGGGTCTTGGCCCAGGAGCAGATGAGCTCATCTCGAGCGCGCGTGAGCGCCACGTATAACAGGCGCCGCTCCTCATCAAGGTCGTCGGGTGAATCCTTAGCGTGATGAATGGGGACGAACCCCTCTTCGAGGCCGGCAACGTGCACCACTGACCATTCCAGACCTTTGGCAGCATGAAAGGTGACGATTTCTACAGCGTCGCCACCGGAGCGGTCCTCGCCCCGCAGTGCCGAAGTGAGCCAACCCAAAAATCCTGGAATTCCGCCGGTTGGATCGAGCACCGAATACTCGCGCCCAAGTCGAACCAACTCAGACATGTTGGCAGCGCGTTCCTCAGCCAGATCGCCGACTAGTTGTGGCGTAACCGCTGGGGAAGTCCGCTGAGCCGAAGTTGTCTGCTCGCCAGCCACCTCGGGAGCCAATCTGCGGATCTCGTCCTCTAAGTCGCCGAGTGCAACCTGCAACGTCGAGGCGCGACGGAATCCGTTTATGGCTTGACGCACCTCGGGCTGTTCGAGCAGGTCTCCGCCTCCACGAACTCGATGTGGAATCCGGGCGCTGGTAAATGCCTCAGACATGAGCGCAGCTTGGGCGTTGGTTCGTACCAGAACGCATTGGCTGTTCCAAGGTGTTCCGGGTGCGTGGTGATCTCGGGCAGATCGAGCAGTGGCCTGTGCCTCGGATAGGGCATCTGCGTACTCGCGGACCACTGGTAGCGGTCCGTCGGGCCGATGTGAACGCAACTTGATGGGAACGCTAAAGCCGGCATCGAGCACGGCATTGGCAACTGTGAGTACCTGCGGAGTTGAGCGGTAGTTGTCCTCGAGTGTGACTGTTGAACTGGAGGGAAAGTACTGCTCGAAATCGGTCAGATAACGTGCATCTGCACCATTCCAAGCGTAGATAGCCTGATTCGGGTCGCCAACGGCGCACAGGTCCGACTCGGGGCCGAGCCAAGCAGTCAAGAGTTCGTGCTGTAACGGATTGACGTCTTGGAACTCGTCTACGAACAGATGACGGAACCGCCAGTGACGCGCCGATGCATAGACCGGGTCTGCTGCAAGGTCCCGAGCTGCGAGTCGGAGCAGGTCATCAAAGTCCACCAAACGCTTGCGTAGCTTTTCTGCCATGAAGCGCTCGTAGATTCCAGCCACGGTGCCAAGCGCTAAGGGTGGCCGGCGGCGGGCGACTGCAGCTGCTGACTCGTAAGTTTCTGGCGTGATTCTTCTTGCTGCTGCCCACTCGATTTCTGCCACCACATCTAGTGGCATATTGCGGTCTTTGGCCGACATCAACCTGGCAACAAATCCCACCTTGCGCTCGAGTAGTTCTGGAGGGCGAATGCCGCGCTCCTCCCAGCGTTGACGAAGCTGTGCATAGGCAATGGAGTGAAAGGTTCCGGCGTTGATGCCCCCACTCAGGCCCAAGCGCCCAAGTCGTTCGCGCAATTCCCCTGCTGCTTTGCGAGTGAACGTGACTGCTAGCACCCGGTTGGGGTCGAGGGTGCCCTGTTCCGAGCGATATGCAATGCGATGGGTCAGTACACGAGTCTTGCCCGATCCTGCACCAGCCAAGATGCGAAGGGGGGATGCCTCGGATACCACGGCTTGGTGCTGAGCATGATTGAGTCCGCGCAGCAATTTGGCCACAGCAGGGGAGTCAGTGGGGGAGCTAGTAGGGGAGCCAGAAGGGGCTGCTGCTGCGGAGTCTGCTCTTGATTGATTCGTCATTGCTCACCATGCACGGCACTGACGGTAGCAGCGCCGAGTGACACTCTGTCCGGGCTGTTCCCCCCGAGATATGCCACGGGGCGATAACCTGCCCATGTGCCATTTAGCCAAGACAACCTGCATCGAGAAGAAAAAATTGTGTTGGATCTTCATCCGCACTGGATCATGCTTGCGAAGGGGGTCGTGATTTTGGTTGCGGCCATCCTGTTTGGCGGATTCGTGAAGTTAAAGGATCCATCAGGGAACATGGGTGACTTTGCCTCTGGCATGGCGGCGCTGTTTGTGATCGGGGCGCTCTTGTATTTTCTGCAGCGTTGGATTGCATGGATTTCGACCAACTTTGTGGTGACTACAGATCGTTGTATTTACCGAGAAGGCATCATCGCCAAGAAGGGAATCGAGATTCCCCTTGATCGCATCAACACTGTGTTTTTCAATCAAGGAATTATCGACCGCATGGTGGGAGCAGGAACCCTGACCATTGAGTCTGCGGGTGAGCATGGCGAGCAGACGTTCGAGGATGTTCGCAACCCCATTGGGGTTCAGCAGGAGTTGTACCAGCAGATGGAGGACAACGAGAACCGCAAGTTCGACCGTGGGCGAGGTTCAGCAACGCCGCTGTCAGTAGCGGATGAGATTGCCAAACTCGCATCGCTCAGAGATGACGGCCACATCACCCATGCCGAGTTCGAGTCACAGAAGGCAGCCCTTCTGGGCCAGCAACCGCCGCCGGTTGTCTGAGTTCTAGCTTGTGGCCTAGCTCAGCCACTCAACCCGGGCACCTGCGCTTGGGCTCACTCGCCAGCCGTCGAGTTCTACCTCAGGGTCTGCCAGCGCCACCACGCAGCCTCCAAAGCCCGCTCCGGTTAGGCGAGCACCAAAGACTCCGGGTGTTGTGCAGAGCTGCGTGACGAGCCAGTTCAGAGTTGATGTAGAGACCTCGTAGTCATCGCG
>CAMDAT010000068.1 GCA_945888825.1 Bifidobacterium breve
CATGGCAGCCGCAATCCGCTCGCTGCCGTGGAGCATGCGCAGCTGTGCGACAAGGTCCAAGTTCAAGCGAATGCTTCCCAGGGGACCCTTCCGGCCGGGCTTGGCGCCGAGCCCATCCAAGTTCGCCCTGCCTACCTAGAACTTGCCGAACCATCCATCGCAGATGCAATCGCCACCGCTGTGTCTCAGGGGGCTTTGCGAATCAGGTTGCTCCCACACTTCTTGAACTCAGGAAATCACGTGACGCGAGACCTACCAGAGGCCGTAGCTGAGGCCGAAATAAAACACCCGGGAGTGAGCATCGAACTTGTCGAGCATCTGGGTGCAGATGCCGGACTTGTATCGTTACTCACTACCCGGGTGTTAGCCGACTAGTTCTGAGATACCAGTGCTTTTTAGATACCAGTGCTTCTTAGATACCGATGCGCTGGGCAAGCAGTTCGCGGTGGTAGGTGGGGTCACCGAACAGCAACTCTGAGCTCTTTGCACGCTTGAAGTACAAGTGAGCTGGGTGTTCCCAAGTGAAGCCGATACCACCATGAATCTGAATGTTCTCAGCCGCAGCGTGGAAGTAAGCCTCGGAGCAGTAGGCCTTCGCTAGCGAGGCAACAGAAGGCAGTTCCTCGTTGAGTTCAGCTGCACACCATCCGGCGTAATACGCGGCCGATTTTGCAGACTCAACCTCGAGCAGCATGTCGGCGCACTTGTGCTTAATAGCTTGGAAGGAGCCAATTGGCCGGCCAAACTGCACTCGATCCTTGGCGTACTGCACGGCCATTTCAAGCACTTCTTGTCCACCGCCGACTTGCTCAGCGGCAAGTGCCACCACAGCTAGGTCCAACACCGTAGAGATCGTGTCCCAGCCGGTTCCGTCGGTTCCGATCAAGGTTGCTGGCACACCTGCGTACTCCAAACGAGCCTGCTTGCGAGTCTGGTCCATAGTGGACAGCGCCGTGCGGGTAAGCCCGGCGGCCTCGCCGTCTACAGCAAACAGGCTGACGCCAGCTTCGGTCCGGGCTGCAGTAATGATCAGGTTGGCAATGTGGCCATCAAGGACATACAACTTGGTGCCATCAATGGTCCAAGAGTCTCCTGATTTGGTTGCCGTTGCGGTAATTGCAGATTCATCCCAGCGTCCGTTGGGCTCGGTATAAGCCAGGGTTGCGATGGTTTCACCGGAGGCAATACCGGGAAGGTAGGCGGCCTTGGCTGCCTCGTCACCTGAGTGCAACAGCGTCTGACTGCCGAGTACCACCGTCGAGAAGTATGGGGCACAAATCAGTCGACGTCCCATCTCTTCAAGGACCACGATCAATTCAACGAAGCTGTACCCGGAGCCACCGAACTCTTCGGGAATCACCAATCCCTGAAGGCCCATTTGCTCTGCCATCTGGGTCCAAACAGCAGCGTCGTAGCCTGACTCGGTATCCATGAGTTCGCGAACAGCGGCCTCGTCCGACTTGGCGTTAAGGAAGTCTTTGACCACCTTACGAAGTTCTTCTTGCTCTTCACTGAAGGCGAAATTCACGTTGATCTCCTGAGCTAGATGGCAGACGGTTGCCGAGTAGCGATTATTTTTACATCAGCCTGCATCAGAATGCAGATCGCCATGGGTACACAGGTGTACGCATGGTGATCTGTGGACGGGAATTCCAGAGGGCAACTTCGGCAACCTTCAGATGATTGCGGCCCTAGTCGGGCCTCAGGCTGTGGGTAGCACTCCTAGGTTGTCGGTGGTGAGGGTAACCGGAACGGCAGTTGCAGAGGCCGAAACGTAGAACCACAATCCGACGGATCCTGGGACCTGCAGGGTTGCAGTGGTGTCCGAAGCCTGAAGCAGCCAAGCTGCAGGTTCTGTGGATCCCAGTTTCCAGACCTTTGCCGACAGCTCAGTACTGCCCACTCCCGTTGCTTTGAATCGCACCCGGAGGACATCGTTTGGCGCATAGGTGACTCCGGGGACTGTCGCCGATTGAATGACCGTCTCGACATTATTGATGGTTCGGGTGATCTGCGCGGTCACAGCACCCGTGGCAGAGAGTTTCAGTTTGGCTCGATAGTCATTTGTTGAATTCACCCGTCGGCCGATTAGTGCGAGCATCGCGCCGCCGCCCGTTGGGCTCTTATCCATCGACACATCTGCGGTCATGTCGCTCGAGGTCTGCAGGATCGAATTCAAGCTAGCTGACCGTGAAGTTCCAGCCGCTGCCGACATCTTTCCAGCTGACCCTGCCACCGAGAAGTTGGTCGCTCCACCAACAACAGTCCATAGGCCACCTAGATCGGCTGTACCCCAGCCCGAGACCACGGATCGAGCGAAGGTGTCCGCTGCGAGGGGAATGATCGCGGGAGTGGTCACCGTTACCGAAGAGGTCACGCTTGAGGTTGATCCATCATCATCGGTGACCGTGAGCTTCACGGAGTAGACGCCCGCTGCGGCGTACGTACGAGTCGCCGTCGCTCCTGCCCCCGTGGTGCCGTCCCCAAAGTCCCATGCCCACGAGACCACCGTTCCATCTCTATCAGTAGAACTTGACCCGTTGAACGAAGCAGTGAGGTTTTCTGCTGAGGATGTAAACGCAGCGGTAGGGGGTTGGTTTGCGGGAGGCACCGTCTCGCCAGCTGCAGCCCAGTGATTGAGCACGTCTGTAGATGTCAGGACAGACTCGTAGATTGCCGCCTCATCGAGGCTGCCGCGGAACTCCTTAGAGGACGCACCATCCCAAATGTTGTCGCTTCCGAGGCGCCAGTATCCGGCATAGTCCTGACCGAACGGCGATGATCCGCTGGCCACCAGTTGGCCATCTACATACATCTTCTGAGCGCCAGGCACTTGAGTGATGACTAGGTGATGCCAAGCTCCGTCGTTGTAACTCAACGGGGAGTCGAATGTTTCAACGTCGCCGGTATACACGCCGTACCTCAACTGCCCGGAATCAAGCATGTAGGCATGCCGGTCGTAACCGGTACTCGACTCATCCTGGGAGTTTCCGAATCCGATGAGTCGACCACCGGAGGAAGTAGTCGTAGAGAACCAAACTTCCAAGCTAAAGATCTGTGGGTTCTGGACTAACGAACTGCCAACCGCTCGTGCAGACCCGCTTTGCAGTTCTATTGCAGAATCAGCTGGGCCGGCTGGCGACCCAGTTGCGCCAAGGGTCACTCCAGCGGAATAGGTAGCCCCAGGCTCAGCGGTCATTCGGTTCTGAGCCACGCTTCCCGCTGACTCCCCAAGTCGGAGATAAGTGGTTGGATGAGAGTCCCAGACCGCCGCCCCATAGGGATCGCTCGGTCGTACCGGAGGGTTCGCCCAAGTCTGCGGCCGGCCGCTTGCCAAGTAATGTGCCCGGACTTGATCAAGGGTCAATTGAGTCGGGTAAATGGCCGTCTCGTCAATCTGACCAGCAAAGGCGAGCGAGCTAGGTTGCCGAGGCCAACCGTTCAGATTGTCTCCACCTAGTCTCCAAAAACCCGCATATGACTCTGCAGAAGTAGTGCTTGAGTCCGAGTCCACCAAGCGGCCATCTACAAACAACTTCAGGCCAGCAACTCCGACTGATCCGACCAAGTGGTGCCAGTTGCCGTCGTTGAGCGCCGTACTGCTCTGGACCGTTCGCGTATCCCCCGGGTACACCCCAAAACTCACGGTCCCGTCGTCGCTCATGTACATGTGACGGTCATAGGCAGAGCTGACTCCGGTTGAGGAGTCACCGAAGCCAAGAATCTTTCCGCCGGTCGCAGTGGTTGTCTTGATCCACGTCTCAACGCTCAGCTGCGCTGGCGCTAGAACTGCCGAACCGGTTGTGGTTGCGGGAACGTCTCCGGTTCCTGGGAACGTGGTTGCCGCATCCGCCTCGTTGAGCAGAGAACCCGCGGTTCCTCTGGTCGCTGCGGGATCGATTTTCAAGTCTGCGGACCCAATGCGGTCGTAGGCAGTCGTCCCGCTACTTTCGCCGAGGCGCCAAAAGGTGTCAGGGCTATCAGATTGGACCGCCGTTCGATACGCAGTCATTGTCGAACCGGAACCGAGGGGCACAATGGCTGTGGCTGCGGTAGTAGTGCAAGTGTTTCCCTTGGGGTCCGTAATACGAATCTGATACCGCTGCGTAGAACCAGGCGCTGCAGTGGTATCAGTGAAACTCACATTCGGCCGGGCCCACCAGGTGGCATCAACGCTTAGAGTTTTCATCACTACAGCAGATGCCGTGGAGGCACCACGAAGAAACTCGTAGGTGAGGGTTTTGTCATCACGATCCCAGGAACCTCGAGCAGAGACACGCAGAGTGCCAGCATCAATTCCGACAATCACGGGAGTGGACTCTGCGCAGGCCTGCGGACCGGAGCGGTTGGGTGCAATTTCTCGCACCGCAAACCGAGCGAGTCCGGACTGTGCGACGTTGTTCACCTTTGGAAACTCGCCGCCCATCACTACATATTTGCTATTACCTTCAATTGTCCATGCTGCCTGCGATTGCCCGGTATATGTTCCTGCGCTCAGGGTTGGGATCCAGTGAAGGAACTCTGGTTTCGGTTGACCCTCGAAGGCACCAGGCCCATTCGTGGCCCCGCCTGCTGCGGGCGCTGTCGACCAAGCATTTGCATACTGCAAGGTCCACGGTTGGGTTTGGATATTACCACCCGAGTTTGCGCAGTCATGTGTGTGGCTGACGTCGTACACAACCTCGCCGACTACAGCGGCGTCGTAATGATCGCCACGGCAACCGGTCACCCACTGGATGCTTCCCGTAGCAACATCTGCAGAGAACGTTCCCTCAAAGTTGCCGGTATCAAGTCCGTTCACCAAGTAGGTCATGCCGGTGCCGAACACGCTCTGACCGTTCGTCGTCAAGCTCCAGATTGCAGCGTCTGCCCCCCAGTTCACAATTTTCTGATTAGCGAGCCAGGGCAAGGACTGTCCTGAGGTTGCATCAAGAGCACCCATGCCTTTCGTGTCGACTCCATTCAGCAGATCAAAGAATCCGCCCACAACGATTTTGTTTGAACCAGCGGGAGCAACGATGGCCATAACATTTCGATTGGCTGTGGGGGCCCAAGAAGTGAGCGCTCCGGTGATTTGATCAACTGCAGCCAGCCTGGTTCGAGACTTGGTTGCCACAACGGTGAAGTTGCCAGCTAGGTATACCGAAGATCCCGAAACAACTAAGTCATTGACCTTCGAGTTCGCGTTCGGATCGAAGCTCGTAACGACTGCACCCGTTGAAGCAGTAAAGGCTGCCACGCGGTTGCGTGTCACACCGCTTGCAGAGGTGAAGTCACCACCCACATAGATTCGCGAGCCATCAGCCGAGGCGGTGATAGCACGACCTTGAGCATTCAACGTGGGCGCCCAACTGCTGACTAACACACCCGTCGTGATGTTGTACGCAAGTAGATTCCCCCTTGCCGTTTCACTCGTCCCTGCAGCTGCGCCCGCAGGCCGCGCTGAGGTGAACTTGCCGGTCACGTAGACGATGTCACCAACGATGACTTGATCCCACACAACTCCGTTGACTTGAACAGTCGGGAGAATATCTGCCGAAACCGTCGATGGCAGCACTGCGGGGACCGCCACCTCTGCAGCAGCCCTCGGAGCACCAACAGCAACGGAAACACATGTCAGGCCCAAAAGGGCTACGGCTGCCAATACAGCCGAGCGACCTCTTGAGCCAGTAGACCCAACGCGGCCAAAACTCATGATTTCTCCCAACATAGCTAAACAACAACGTCTCGACGCGGAGTGCGACCAACCCGCCTCTTGTTCCTCGCCAGACCGAACTCCCCTAGTTTGTCTAGCAACTAAAAGTACTTGAATCAAGAAGTTTTCAGGAATCCACCAAAACCCGAGAGACATCACCTTGGTCCGAAGCCAACCACTACCTCGGTTTGTGGCCGCAACTAGGCGGCCAGCCCTACTTCAGTTCGAACTGCAGGGCGTTCGGAGAGAACCCCGCTTGAACGTTCAACAAAAGCGATGGGGATCGTTCCTCGTTCAAACGGAATACGTAGACCCCGGTTCTTGATGCACCAGATTCGAGCGCTCCCTCGAGTGCGGCTGCTTGCTCAGATTCGATTGGCAAGGCGGGCAAACCCTGGGAATCGCTCGCCGTTACCGAAAGCTGACTGAGGTCTACATCGACTCCGGACTCATTGCTGACTTCCATCGTTACTGCAATTGCCGGCCCCGAGGATTCTCCAGGGGCGCTAGCCTGAACATTGACGGCCCGGTAGTCGTTGACAACAGCGGAAACCCCGCTGCCAAATTCTGCAGGCACCCCGGCTTTGACTGCCGCAAGGGTGTTGACTCCAGCTAGGGGCTCCTCCTTGCCAACCGATCCACCGATCGTGTCGGAGGAAGACGAGGAGGAAGAAGACGAGGAGGAAGAAGACGAGGAGGAGCTAGGGGCTTGCTGAGAGGCGGCTGTCGAATCCGACTGAGAACTCCGAGCGCTTTGGTCATCCTCGCTACAGGCGAGCAATCCGAACAGCCCCAGCAGGAGAAAAATCGCGGCCGGCAGTTTGAGGATGCCCCTAGTCGGCCTCTCGCTCTTCCTGTAAACCACCGGCTTTTGAAAGAACCGTTCGGAATGCACGTCGCTCCCGCTAAGAAAAGTTGATGAGTCTGTGACGGTACAGATGCCGTCTTCAAAGCTACCAGCAGGAGCTAGGGAAGGGAGCGGCTCGGGATCTAGCTCCACTCCCGCCGTAAGGGCGAGCTCAGCATGACTATTCTGATCGGATGGATCGCATTGGCATTCGAGAACTGCGCTCCGAAGTGGCAGCTCAGGTCAGGAGAGCTGGAGCAGGCGAGCGAATTGTCATCACCGTTGACGGCAATCCCGTCGCACAGCTTGGCCCTCTCGAGCCGACAGACGCACAGCTCACCCTCGAAGACCTCGCAGCTCGCGGGCAGGTGGTACTCGCAAGAAGGTCTGATCGCCCCGCTCCGGAATTCTCAATGCCTCTGTGGGCTGGCACGCGTATCGATCAACTCGTTCGTGAGGTGCGAGGTAGGTGACGCTGTTCTTAGACACCACAGCGCTGCTTGCCCGCTACCTTGAAGGTCCTGCCCAAGTCTCGGCCCTCGGAGCAATGAAGGCGGACGAGGATTGGTGCGCAAGCGCACTGGCATTATCCGAGGCTCTGATGCTCGTAGACCGACTCGGTGACGACCCACAGCGAACCGATGAGTTGCGAAGAGCGATGCGAGACGACTGGGAGCGGATACACATCGTTCCTGTCGATCAACGATGTTTAGACCGCGCCGCCGAACTTGGTAGAACGCAGCCAGTCCGAACGGTGGATGCTATTCACTTAGCAGCTGCAGATCGACTGCCGAAGCCGCTGACGTATCTGACATTTGACCCGGGACAAATACCCGTGGCGCTGGCCTTGGGGTTTGACGTCCGCAGCACAAATAGTGGCAGCGACGCAGCTTGATATTTAAACAAACGGGGCAGGCCAGATTTTCGGCGCGAGAATGAATTCATGACCCAAGACGCCAGCACTCTTCATCATGCCGACACAGACCTAGAGGTGCACAAGCTGGTTGTCGGGCCGATGGATAACAACGTGTTTGTCTTACGCTGCAAACACACCGGCGACTCGGTCCTGATCGATGCAGCCAATGAACACGAGCAACTCTTGGAGTTAGCGCAGGGCCTCGGTGTGCGGCGCGTGCTCGAGACGCACGGCCATTGGGATCACATCCAAGCGGTACCGCAGATGCGGGACGCTGGATACTCCGTCGGAGTGACCGCTGCTGACGCAGCAATGTTGGACAGTTATGACGAGATCATCGAAGACGATGCGGTAATTGCTGTAGGTCGGCTTCGCCTCCGCACGATTTTGACCCCCGGCCACACACCAGGTTCGATCTGCTTTCAGGTTGAAGACAAGCCGCTGCTCTTTAGTGGCGACACGTTGTTTCCGGGCGGACCCGGGAATACCTCATTCGAGGGAGGCGACTTTGCCACCATTCTTCGTTCGCTTGATTCCCGACTCTTCGCAGCTTTAGACGCTCAGACCATCGTGATGCCCGGCCATGGCGCCGACACCACCATCGGCACAGAGTCCCCCCACTTTCAGGAGTGGGTAGACCGAGGCTGGTAGCTGCAGCCGCGTTGCGCTGATGCGAACCCATAAAAGCTGGTACCCCTATTTCCCCTACACGCGTAGGAGAAATAGACTGTTCTCATGAGTGCAGAGAATATGAGCGCAGAATCATCCCCCCTCTTTCAGATCACTGACCTTCGAGTCGCACCCACTGCTCAACCCACAGCAGAAATCCTCAAAGGGCTCTCGCTGACTGTTGACCGCGGCGAAGTCCACGCACTCATGGGACCAAACGGATCAGGAAAATCCACCCTAGCTAGCGCTCTGATGGGGTCACCCGAATACGCCACCACCTCTGGCACTGTTCGCTATAAGGGCGAGGACATCACCGACTGGGGAGCCGACGTGCGCGGCAAGTCAGGCATGTTTCTTGCTTTCCAGTACCCCCAAGAGATCGCCGGCGTCTCGGTCCGGCAGTTCCTGCGCCAAGCGCTCTCAGAACGTAAGGGCATCGACCTCTCGGTGCTAGAGATTCGCTTAGCAATAATGGAGTGGATGGACCGCCTCGATATGGACCCTGCATTTGCGGACAGGTTCCTCAACGAGGGCTTTTCAGGTGGCGAAAAGAAGCGCAACGAGATCCTGCAGATGGCAATCCTCGAACCGGAACTCGCCATTTTGGATGAAACCGATTCCGGCCTTGATATCGACGCTCTACGCGTGGTTGCGAGCGGGGTGAATGCCGTGCGAGCAGACCGACCCGAAATCGGCGTTCTCGTCATTACGCACTATCAGCGTCTCTTGGACTATTTGACCCCAGACTTTGTACACATCATCGTTGATGGGCAGATTGTTGATTCTGGTGGTCCCGACTTGGCAAAGCGACTCGAGGCTGAAGGGTTTGAGGCATGGCGATAGATCAGTCCGAGGTTGAACAGCATGTGCCGGGGGAATTCGACGTTCTGCGCATCAAGAGCGACTTTCCGATCTTGTCTCGCACAGTGCACGACAAGCCACTTGTCTTCTTGGACTCGGCTGCCTCTTCCCAAAAGCCGCGCTCCGTGCTGCAGGCCATGGACACCTACTACGAGACCATCAACGCAAATGTGCATCGTGCGGCCTACACCTTGGCTGAGGAAGCCACCAATGCAATGGAAGCCGCTCGCTCAAAGGTCGCCGCGTTCATCGGTGCTACCGACGCCAACGAGGTGGTATTCACCAAGAACGCAACGGAATCCATCAACCTGATCGCCCGGTCTTGGGGTGTTGCAAATCTTGAACCCGGGGACGCCATCCTGCTGACCCATCTCGAGCACCACGCCAATATCGTTCCTTGGCAACAGCTTGCGGCAGAGCGCGAACTAGAGATCCGCTGGATCCCGCTCACCGCAGACTGCCAGCTAGATCTGAGCGATCTGGACTCGTTGCTTGACGGAGTCAAGATTGTCTCTCTGACCTCAATGTCGAATGTTGTGGGAACCATTACCCCGGTGCGAGCCATTGCAGACGCGGCCCATGCTGCGGGAGCAGTTGTTGCCGTGGACGGGTGTCAATCGGTTCCCCACATGCCCACCGACGTGCACCAACTTGGCGCCGACTTTCTGTCCTTCTCGGGACACAAATTGCTCGGGCCCACGGGCATCGGCGTGCTCTGGGCGCGCAAGGAACTCCTCGAAGCCATGCCACCGTTCCTTGGCGGCGGAGGGATGATTCTTGACGTGCGCCTAGATGGGTTTGTGGCAGCCGAAGCACCGCATAAGTTCGAAGCGGGTACTCCCCCAATCGCAGAGATCATTGGCCTCGGAGCCGCGATTGACTATCTGAATAACCTTGGCATGGAAGTAGTCCGCCAACACGAGGTGGCACTGACTGCCTTTGCGTTAGAGCACTTGTCCAACCGATTCGGAGAACGAATCTCTATATACGGCCCCCAATCGGCCGAGCTGCGCGGCGGGGCCATGAGCTTTGCCTTCGACGAGATTCACCCGCACGATCTCTCACAAGTACTCGACCAACACGGGGTTTGCGTTCGGCCAGGACATCACTGTGCCAAACCGCTGATGCGCCTTTTGGGAGTGGGCGCAACTGCGAGAGCAAGTTGGTACGTCTACAACAATGAGGCTGACATCACCGCACTCGGCGATGCCCTCGAAGCTGCAGGCGAGTTCTTTAGCTTCTAGTCACTACTCTTTCCCTAGCATTAGCTCTACCGTTACCTCTACCCACCGAAACTCACTACACGGAGATCACCGCATGTCGGGCCTTGAAGACCTCTATAGAGAGATCATCCTTGATCACTATCGCAGCCCACGTAATCGCGGGGAGCTCGACTCACCCCCTGCCGTTCGGGTCGAGGGATTCAATCCGCTGTGCGGCGATGAGATTGTGGTCTACCTAGATGTCGATGACTCAGCCAACGGCGATGCCGCAGTTGTAACGGACATTCGTATTGGTGGGCAAGGATGCTCCATTTCTCAGTCCTCAGCCTCGATGATGTCCGCCGCCGTCAAGGGCCGCAGCATCGGCGAGATCCGAGATCTCACCAAATCCTTCAAGTCGATGATGTCGATTCACGAAGAGGGCCTTGATGCCGAGACTGAACCCCAAGAAGATTCGGCCGGGGCGGAGTTGAAGCTCGGCGACCTTGAAGCGTTACGCGGTGTCGTGAAGTTTCCAGTGCGCATTAAGTGCGCCACGCTCGGCTGGAACACACTGCAGCAAGGCATCGACGAAACCCTCAGTTAAGAGCGGCGATTAGCCCCCGGATTACAGCCTCAGCCTGCGGGAATATTCCACCGGAAGTTTGCAACCACCGGGGTGTGATCGCTCAGCGCTTCACCTGTCGAGGCTGTAAAGCGTTCCGCAGGAAACTCAATTCCTGTAGCGGTGAGCAGCACACTGTTGTTGCTGCGATATGCAAACTTATCAATGCTGCCGGGTGTACCGCAGGCAAGTTCAGCGCATACGTCGCTCAATCCAGTTGAGGTCAAGAACTGCTCCCAGATCACGCGATCAACCTCACCCGTATTTGATTCCGGGTATCCCTCGTCTATGTGAAGGTTCATATCTCCACCAAGAATGATTGCCCGATCATCTCCTCGGGACTGAATAAAGAGAGAGAGTTGTTCAAAGTCCTTCACCTGAAGTGCCTGATCAAGATCGCTACTTCCCGCCTCGGCGTGCAAGCTATACACGTCCACTTCGCGACCATCGCCCAGAGTCATAGTCACTACTCGGAACCCCTTCATGGCTAAGCAGTCGCCGGCACCTGTGAACGCATCGCCGTAACACCCAGTCCACGCACCATGCGCTTCAGCAGTTAAGGGGAACCGCGATATGACTCCGATACCGTCTCCAACAAGTAATGGTCGGGCCGCAGGGTTGATTCCTACTGCTGCAGGTCC